>JACQUX010000041.1 GCA_016210045.1 Deltaproteobacteria bacterium
CCCCGAAGGAGCAGGAGTACATCGAGTTCCTGTGGGACGCCTTCGAGACGAACTACTCGCTAGGCATTTATAAGTTCGCCTTCCTCGGCTACCACATGCTCACGATGAGCTTCGTCTATTTCAATATCTGGCAGATCAAGCAGACGACGCCAAAGGATTTCGCGATGGGCCTGATCGGTTTCGGCAAGGACATCGAGAAGAGCCTGCTCGAAGCCACTTCGCCCTTCGTGTTCAGCGCCGTGAACGAGCGCAGCATCCTGCGCTTCCTCAAGCTCATCGCCTGCGACAACGGCAAGATCGGCACCTACGCCAAGCTGGTGGACGACCGCAACGACACCGCGCACCCGAACGGCAACATCTTCTTCAGCACCCAGGTGGCGCTGGACACCAAGATCACTGAGATCCTGCGCGTCGTGGACGAGATCCAGACGCACTCCAAGCCGGTCATCGAGCACTGCTACCGCGAGTTCCTGATCGAGAGCCACGATCCCGATGAACGCGCGTATCCCGATCCCGCGGATCAGATCCGCGAGGTCCTGATCCATGAGAACTACCTCTCGCAGAAAGATATCGAGATCTGCCTCGGCTTCGGCCTGACGAGCCTCGGCGACGCGGTACCCGCCGACCAGGCGCGCGAACTGCACGACGCGCTGGTGACCAGGTATGGAATGGACGATGAGCGCAGCGAGGCACCTGCGATCGCTCTCGACTCGGTGACGCGACCATGACCGTTCTCGAAGAACTCGTTGAGTGGTCCCAGGACCGCCCGGCCTGGCAGCGCGACGCCCTGCGCCGCCTCGTTCTGAACGGCGACCTTTCCGATGACGACATCAGGACGCTCGCCGAACCACAGGACATCGTTCCGCTCAAGAAGGAGCACGTGCCGGAGAGGGTTGCGGCAGCTGCGCCCGTCTCCATGCGGCGATGACGAAATGCTCGAAATGGCTCCACGACCAGGCACCGGCGGCGCGTGCGCCGGTGCCCGAGCCAGCGGAACTCAAGGCCGACATCGAGGCGCTGGAAGGCTGGGTTAAGGCAATTCGTGACCGACGTTAGAAATGAAGCTCGAACGGACAGGATACTGCACCTAACGGTGACGGAGCTTCGTCTCCTTTAAGAGCCTGTTCAAGATCGCCTCAGGAGCAACACGAGAAACGCCAACCCGACCAGGTAGACTGGTATGTGGTCTGATTGCATCCATGCAGCACCGCGGCGAAGCCGCCGATCAACACAAAATCCAGCGGACTCTTAACGAGGAACTCAATGAGCGCTTGGAGATTCTGCATGATGCACCGATTCCTGCTGCGACCTCATTTGTTGTAACGCCATGATCGTGTCAAGCGTGTCCTGATGCTGCGCAATCCGCGCTTCATAGGAGAGCTGCAGATTCGCACGAATCATCCAAATATCCACACCACGCCGCAACCAGTCGCGATCTTCAGCTGAGCAAGCCTCCATAGGTGGATGGCAACGTAGTGGATCCATCCGGCGAAGACAAGCCGCGTGCATAGCCCACCGCCGGCTGCACGACAGACGCAGTATTCCGTGTATTGTACTTTTGTCCTCACCGGGGTATTTGTTTTCCCTATTCACTGTGGTGTCTTCGCCACAAATAAACAGCGAGTCGGGCTGAATGGCTACTCATTGAGCACAAAGAATTGGTCACCGACATCAACGTCACGCGTCGCTCGGCAAGTCATGCACGAAATGGGCATCGAAGGCGGAGCGCCAACAATCATAGACCCCTGCACTATTGTTATAAACACGGTTACGGTTAGTGTATGAAAACATTTCTCGCTTCCAAAGATAAATTTGCGTTGCTCATCATGCCGGGGCTCTTTCATGAGCTGCCAAGTGGTCATTGGTTGCCCCTCGCGCCCAATACCATTCTTACGACACAATTGAACTTGCCCGATCTCCATTGGAAGCTATGGCTTGGGACAATCCTGTGGGAAGAAATAGTGGAAGCTGGTTTCTATCTCATCGTGAAAGACCCCACAGCGACGCCTTCGGTGCAGAACCATAAGAACCAAAGCATTCAAGACCAAGCGGTCTATTGGTGGCATGCTCTGAAAGTTGCCGGGTCTTTCAAGTGTGACAAGCCCGTGATCCTCACGGGAACACGCGCTGCCGATGGTATCAGAATTGAAAGTAAGAGTGGTTACTGCCGTTGGTACCACCAGGGAGATAATCGCTTTATCGCATTGACGACCGACCATCTCGCGAGTTGGCGAGCACTCCGCAACGCCAATGAGCAAGTCCGCGTTGATTTCAGAATGCGCCATTATCAGAGAATCATTTTTGGTTTACGTAATTTCGTCCATGCAATGGAATTGGAGATGATTAACTGGCGGTTGCCAGCACTTGTAAGAGCCATTGAGGCATTTGTGAAGCCCGGTAAGCACGATATTGGAAAGATATTCGCCCGGCGAACCGCTTTTCTTACCCGTGATGACAACGAGTTCCGTAATGTGTCGGAATCGGAGTGCACAGATATCTATAAACTGAGATGTGACTATGACCATCTCTCTGACATGGCAATGCCTACTGAATCGGAATGGCAGATGATTCATACCTGCGAGAATGTAGCCAGACGGCTTTACCAGCGATTCCTCCTGAATCCCTCTTTCCAACAACAGTGGTCTGACGACACTTCTATTGATGCGTTTTGGACGAGCCATGGCATGTAGGTTTTACGTATTGAGTGGTCGGCAGTGTGAAGTGAAAACTGCGTCGCGAGTTCGCGTCAAGTACACGGTCATCAGCCCAACGAAGACAACTGCGGCGTACAATATGTGAGCCCGGGCGAGGAGCGAGGGGGGCTTGCGGGCGAGTCTGAGCGAGGGAGATCTATGGGGTTGAAGCCCGACCGAGCGAGGGTGCGGAGTGGCAAACGGCGTCCGGTGGACGGCGGCAAACACGATGCACGGATGAAATCTGCACTCCGAGCTTGCTGAGTAAGCCGAGCGCCGTAACGCGAGGCGAACGGCCCACAAGCCCCCCTCGCTCCTCGCCCGGGATACGGGCTTCACATTTCAATCCGCGTACCCTAGGAAAATCCCTTTCCCTTTTCCCCTCGCTGGATTAAGCACGCGCGCATGAAAACATCGAAACGCGTTTGGTTCGTCATCGGCGGGCTGGGGGTTCTCGCGATTGTGGCCGTCCTCTTTACTCGGATGGAATTGCAGAAACGAGTGCAGCAGTATGCCGGCGGCCAAACGGTTCACTTCGGCGGACTCGAATTTGTGCTCCCGCCGTTCGCTCCCACTATCAGCGGCGCCGTGTGGCCGGTCGCGAAATTGGGCGATTTGAAAATCGCGGTCGGCGCGTTTGGGAAAGCGGCGGAACTGACACTCACTGATGCCACGATCCACGTCGTCCCGTGGCGGGCCGGTGTCATGTTGCTCGGCCAGACCGCAACGTTGATGCCTCCGAACAGCACGACCCCACTGACGTTGCACGATGTCGCGCTCACGTTCAAACATCACGATGAATTGAGCTCGCTGGAAATCGGTTCACTCTCCCAAGCCATTGCGGCTGAGGAGCCCCGCAAACCGGGACAGTTCGAGGTGAGCGGTATCGTGCTCCGCGCCGCGATGGGCGCGTCATTTGTTCCCGACCACGTAACGTTGCAGGCCAAGCGAATCACCGTGCAACCGCCGCTGAAGGAGTCGGGAAAATCCGAAACGTTCAGTTGGGAAGCGCCGCAATTCGTCCTCGAATCGAAGGCCGTCGGTGCGCAGCGGGCGATCACCATCAGCGCCAATTGGGGCATGGGCACCGGGGAATTCGCCGAGGGGCGGCTTAAGATTCAACCGCTCCGCTTCACGACCCAGCTCAACATGACGGAGCGTTCCCGTGAAGATTTTCAGAAACTCGTAGCGCCGTTGGGCGAGGCATTCACCGATGCGAAGGCCGGATTGCCCGACCTCGAAACGAATAATCGGCTCGTCAAAACATTAATGACCGCGTGGCTGGAGAGCGGCTTGGCCCCGCGGGATCTGCAATATGACTGGCAAGGGATGACCTGGACCGATGCCAACGGCCGCGAACGACTGGTCGTCGGGACCAGCCAAGGGACCGGGTCGCTGCACGACGATCCCGCGGGCGTGCAGTTCACGACACAGCTCAAACTCGACACGATGCAGATCGGGGCGCCGACCGTGGGCCGGATCGAACTGACCGACCTGCAATGGTCCGGCAAGGGCACGGATCGACACGCCACGTATCTCGAACTGTTGAAAGACCAGCAACAAGTCTTGGCCGCGATGCAACAAGCACCCGAGGCGATGAACGTCCCGCGCACGCTGTTGATGGTGATTGCGCAATATCCACACACGGCGGCGCAGCAATTTTCGATTGCACGGATCACGATGGAAGGGGAAGGAACGCATGGCGAATATCGCGATCTCAAACTGCAAGCACAGTTAGGCGCTCAGGGGGGCGACGGCTCCTTCAGCGGCACCATCGTGGAGCAGACACTGAATCCGCCGTCGCCGATTGAAAAAATCTCCAATGCGCAATTCACGCTGCAAGGGAACACGGCGGTGCCGTGGGAACAGCTCCAGGCGCAAGGCATTGCCGTGCTGCAGAAAGGCGCAGCCGCACTCGGCAGCGAGGCCGTGATGGCCTTCTTCCAACCGTATCGCTCCCAACTGGCGCTCACGTTGCAAGGCGGCAGCCTCGGCTTCGACAGCACTGTGCAGTTGCACGGCGCGTTGGATCTTTCAGACTTCACGCTCACGACAGAAGAACGCGCGTTGTTGGATGGCGCCGACCTCAAGGCACAAGCCGAAGCATTGACGCAAATCGGTCACCGGATCGGCACACGCGCGCAGCAACAAGGGACCGCAGAACTGTCGTTCGGTGTCGACAAACTCGCCGGACTCAAAAAAGTCGTCGACGCGATCAGTCCAAACAGCTTCGATCTCGCAATGCAACAATTGGGCGCCTGGGTCGTACTCGACGAAGCACACGACACGCTGCGCTGCGCGGTGGCGTATCAAGGCGGAAAGTTGTTGCTCAACGGGAAAGAGCGTCCCGATCTGGGCGAGATGCTCTCGATGGTCCTCAGCGGCAATATGCACGACTGAGCGGCGCATGGAAACCGTCCCGCCCGCCATTACGTGTACGAATCTTTCGTATTGCTATCCGAACAGCGCATCGGGACTGCACGATATCTCGCTCACGGTGCAGCGCGGCGCCACACTGGCGTTGTTGGGACGCAGCGGGAGCGGCAAATCGACACTGCTCCGAATGATCAATGGACTGCTCGCTCCGCAACACGGGCACGTCCGCATCGACGGCACCCCGATCGACTATCGAGACTTGTCGGCACTCCGACACCGCATCGGTTATGTGATTCAACACGTCGGACTCTTCCCACACCTCACCATTGCCGACAACGTCACACTCCCGGGTCGATTCATGCGTCCACGGAATCGCGCGCACGACGCGGCGCGATGCGCCACCCTGTTGGAACTCGTCGGCCTCGCCCCCGACCACTATGGCCCGCGCTTTCCCGCAGCCCTCTCCGGCGGCGAACAACAGCGCGTCGGCATCGCCCGCGCGCTGTTTCTGGATCCGCCGCTCTTACTGATGGACGAACCGTTCGGCGCCCTCGACCCGATCACACGGCGCACGATGCAGCACGAATTTGCGCGCTGGAAGGAACGATTGCAGCAAACGATCGTCTTTGTAACGCATGACGTGCGCGAAGCCACACTGCTCGCTGACCGAATCGCGCTGCTCGACGCCGGACGCATCGTGCAAATCGGAACGCCCCACGAGCTCCGCACGGCTCCGGCCACTCCGTTGGTCACAGAATTTGTGAATGAGAAGGCGTTATGATCCGCCGCAGCCTCTTGGCATGCTGTCTCTTCTGCTTACTCCCCGCACTCGCGTCGGCCAACGGCACGATTCGCGTCGGCGCGAAACGCTTCACGGAAGGCTACATCCTCGGCGAACTCTTCGCGCAGCTCATCGAAACAAACACGGCCTATCGAGTCGAACGCCGTTTCAATCTCGGTGGAACGAAAATTTGCGTCGAGGCGATCACGAACGGCGCGATCGATCTCTATCCCGAATATACAGGAACGATTCAGGAAGAGATCCTGCACAGTCCCACGCCGTTGGCCCCAGCCGCCATCAACGCCCAACTCGTAGCCGCGTTGCAACTGACGATCGGACCCTCGCTCGGGTTCAACAACACGTACACGTTGGCCGTCCGCGCGGACACGGCGGCGGCCGGCGTCACGACGATCAGCGCGCTCGGCGCCCGACCGGAGCTGCGCTACGGTCTGTCGCATGAATTCTTGGAACGGCGTGATGGATGGCAGGCCGTGGCCGCCGCGTACGGACTGCATCCACCAGCCGTGCGCGGCTTGGACCACGGCCTGGCCTACGAGGCGCTGCGCAACGGCGACGTCGACGTGATCGACGCCTATTCGACCGATGCCAAGATTGCCCGGTATCAACTGGCCATACTGGACGACGATCACCACTTTTTCCCGGAATATCTGGCCGTCCCGTTGTGGCGCACCGCAACGGTGTCACGCTATCCGGAACTCACTCCGCTGTTCGCGCAACTGCGCGACCGAATCGACGCGCCGGCGATGCGCGCACTGAATGCTGCCGCCGAAATCGATCAACGCCCGATCCCCGCCATCGTGCGGGAGTTTTTAATCGCGCAACATCTCGTGGGCGCCGCAGCCGCTCCATCCTCGTCGGCACGGCCGCTCTATCGCTTATTCGCAGAACATCTGCTGATCACGTCGATCGCCGTTGCGGCCTCGCTGCTGCTGGGGATCCCGCTTGGCATCCTGCTCACACGGTGCCCGCGCGCCGCACGTCCCGCGCTCGCTCTCCTCGGACTCTTGCAAACCATTCCCAGCATCGCGCTGTTGGCATTCATGATCCCGCTGCTAGGCATCGGCGCGCTGCCGGCGATCACCGCTCTGTTGCTCTACGGACTGCTCCCGATCGTGCGCAATACCTACACGGGGCTGCAGAGCGTCTCACCGATGTTGCGTGAAGTCGCGGACGCGATCGGACTCACGGCGTGGCAACGATTACGCGTGGTCGAACTCCCGCTCGCCACGCCGATGCTCCTTGCCGGCATCAAGACCGCTGCCGTGATCGCGATCGGCACCGCCACGCTCGCCGCGTTCATCGGCGCCGGAGGCCTCGGCGAACCGATCGTGACCGGCCTCGCATTGAATCACACCGGCATGATCCTGCGCGGCGCCATCCCGTCCGCGTTGCTCGCGATCGCCACTGAATATGGCTTTATCCTGATAGAGCGCTGCTGCATCCCACGCGGCCTCCGCCACTGATCCGGGTATCGCGCGGCGGGGTATAAAGCGACCGCCGGAGTACTCGAGTACCCAGCGGAGTGCTATTGTCGTTTCTGACGCTGGCTCCGCATCCGCATCGCCGCGTAGGCATTTCAAACAGTTAGGCCCGTCGACGTCTCGCTCACTCTCCTGGCATACTTACTGCTGCTGCATAGGACACCTATGCGCACACTCCGCTCCGGATTCGCCGCGATCCTGTTCCTCGGCACCCTACACATCGGCTTCGCGCGCCCTGCCTGCGGCGCCGAGGAGGCGATCAATCCCGCCGATGACGTCCCAGCACCGACGGCCGTGATGGTGAGTCCGTTGCGGATTTCGATTAATATTCCGGCACGCGAATTGACGCTGTTCGAAAATGACCGTGTAGTGGCGCAATATCCCGTCGCGATCGGCGCTCCAGCCTATAAAAGTATCGTGATGGACGATCAGATTACGCGCATCGAATGGAATCCGTGGTGGTATCCGCCGCCCAGCCCGTGGGCCGCCGGCGCATCCGTCACCCCACCGGGCCCGGGGAATCCGCTCGGTCCGGTCAAGTTGCCGCTGGGACAAGGCATTCGCATTCACGGCACCAACAAAGAAAGCTCCGTCGGCACCGCGGCCTCGCATGGCTGCTTCCGGATGCGCAATCGCGACGCCACGGCGCTGGCGTGGTATCTGCAAACGCGACTGACGATGCAAAGCGACCCGGCATTGCTGGAAAAATATCGCCGCAACCGCGGCAGCACGTTTATTGTGAACCTCGACCAATCCGTCCCGGTGAATGTGATTTACGCCACGGCCGTCGTCCAAGACGGCGTGCTGCATCTCTACCGCGACGTCTATCGAAAAGTCCGCGATTGGTTTACGCCAGTCACGACCGCGTTGGAACAGTCGGGCATCCGCACCGACCAACTCCCGCCCGAGCGCCTCAATGAATTGCGTCAGCAGCTCCGGAAAGGTGATCTCCATATCCCGATCCACGAGCTGCTCGAGGCCCCGATGGCTGCCTATGCACCTGTCGCGGAGACTGCCGCCATTCCATCCCGCTAAGCGACGGCTTCTGCCGAGGCCTTAATCAGCAATACGGGGATTTCTACCGCGTGTCTGACTTTGGTCGCTGTCGTGCCATAAAGCAAATCGGCCAAGAAGCGATGCCCATGGGTCGACATCGCAATCAGATCGCATTGCTGCTCTTTGGCGAACTTAATGATTTCATCGGACGGGTTCCCCTTCGCCAAAAAATGCTGCACATGCATTCCGCGCGCTTGTAGCCGCGCGGCCATCTGGACCAGATAGGCACGATCCTCGCGGATCTCTTCGGAATCCTTGAGCGCTAAATCGTCTTGATAACGCGCTGCCCATCCATCCGCGACATGCAGCAAGATAATTTCGCTCTGAATATGCACGGACAGCTGTTCGATGTGCCGAAGAATCGTTTCATCGACGGCGCTATGATCCAGCGTGACAAGAATGCGACGATACATGGGATCTCCCTAAAACGTTACGCGGACCAGGCACGGAACGTTTGATACAATAACCAGGCATTCAGCGCAGCGATAAAACACGCCATCGTATAGCTAATGCATTTCAAACACCATCCGTTGGCAAACGTCCCCATTTTGGCGCGGCTACTCGTAAACTGCACCAGCGGAAACACGGCGAACGAGAGCTGCAAACTCAAGATCACCTGACTTAAGATCAGGAGTTGGCCCGTTCCCTTCGCGCCGTACAACGCGGTGACGATCACCGCGGGCACGATTGCAACCAGACGCGTAATCAACCGGCGCAACACGGGAGAGATACGGAGACGGAGAAACCCTTCCATCACGATTTGTCCCGCGAGCGTTCCCGTTAACGTCGAGTTCTGACCGGAGGCCAGCAGCGCCAACGCAAACAGAAAACTCGCGAAGGAGACGCCCAAGAGCGGACTCAAGAGTTCATACGCTTGTTCAATCCCCGCGACGTCATGATAACCGTGGCGGTAAAAGACCCCTGCGGCAACGATAAGGATGGCCGCATTGATAAAGAGCGCAATGAACAGCGCGATCGTCGAATCGAGCGTGGCATAGCGAATCGCCATCCGCTTCCCGGCCACCGTGTCGGGATAGTTGCGGGTCTGGACGATCGAGGAGTGTAAGTAGAGATTGTGCGGCATCACCGTCGCCCCGAGAATGCCGATCGCGATATAGAGCATTTCGCGATTGCGCAATATTTCCACGCTGGGGATAAAACCACGCGCAATGCCGCCCAAATCGGGACGCGACAAAATAATCTCCGTCAAAAACGCGCCACCGATGATCGCAATAAGACCGATCACCAGACACTCGACATACCGAAATCCTTTATTCTGCAGATACAAGATCAACAGGACATCGCCGGCCGTGAGGCAGACGCCCCACAGGAGTGGCAGTTGAAACAGCAAGTTCAGCGCAATGGCGGACCCGATGACTTCGGCCAAGTCACATGCGGCGATAGCAATTTCACACAAGATCCATAACGCAATGCCGACCGGTTTGGTGTAGTGGTCGCGACAGGCCTGCGCGAGGTCTCGCCCGGTCACGATGCCTAACTTCGCAGACAGCGCCTGCAACACCATGGCCATGATGTTGGAGAGGAGGATCACCGACAGTAGCGCAAAATTGAATTGCGCCCCCCCCGCCAGATCGGTCGCCCAATTGCCGGGATCCATATAGCCCACAGCGACCAAATAGCCGGGGCCCGCAAAGGCCAACATCTTGCGCCAAAAGGAGGCGGCTGAAGGAACCCCAACGGAGCGATGTACTTCCGGCAACGAGGGGCTCGCCCGCGGCAGGCGCCAGGACGGGTCGGCAATTTCGGTCGCGGGCGTCGGTGGCATTGGGGACTCCTTCATCATGATATTCCCACCTATTACATGATATTCAATTTGACTAATAAACCATATTAGCCTAGCCTAATACTTGCAAGGAGAAAATTATATATGAGCACGCATCCGCTGCCGTCGGCCGAAATCAGTCCCGCGATTCAAGACTACATCAAGGCCTGTTACCGCTTGGAACGCGACACCAATGCCCCAGTCCCGATCGGCAAATTGGCCCAAGCGCTGAATGTCGCGCCACCGTCGGTCACCAACATGGTCGAACGCCTGACCAGTCTGCGCCTGGTGCGGCGGGACAACGAGGGCCGCATTGGGCTGACTCCGCAAGGGATGAGCGTCGCGTTGGAAGTGGTGCGTCATCATCGCCTGTTGGAAACGTTTCTGATCAACGAACTCGGGATGGATTGGGCCGAGGCCCACGAAGAAGCCGAAGTCCTCGAACATTACATTTCGGAGCGACTCGAATCACTGCTTGATCAACGATTGGCACGCCCCACCACGGACCCGCACGGCGAGCCGATCCCGCGCAAAGACGGGACCATTCCGCTACAGCGCGGCCGCTCGCTGTTGGAATTCGAACCCGGCAGCACGGTAACGATTCGCCAAGTCACCGCGCACGATCCACAGTTATTGCACTATCTCCAAGAACAAGGCCTGATTCCGGGCACGCGGATTCGCGTGCAACGGTTGGAACCCTTCAACGGCCCGCTCGTCCTCGATCTGCGCGGCGACACACGCGTCGTGAGTCGCGAAGTGGCGGCCTGCATCACCGGAGCCGCATATGGAAAATAGTAACACCGGGCCAGGACTTTTTCTTGCTACAGTGCTCGCGATCACGGCGACGCTCGGCGCGGCGCCGCCGGCGTACAGCGAAACATTCGACAACCATCCACCGCGCGACGACTTCGCGGCCGCGCTAGAGACCGATCGGCCCGATATCAGCGAAGCCAGCTCCACTGTGGGACGGCACCGCTTTCAACTGGAAACCAGCGTGGCGTATAGTCGCGACCACGACAGCGGCACCACCACCCACTTCTACAGTGCACCGACGCTGCTGCGGTTCGGGATCAGCGAGCCGCTCGAAGTGCGATTGGAGAGCGATATGTTCGCCGTGCAACGCGAATCCGGCATGGGCACCACGCACGGTCTCACCGACTTGGCGTTCGGAATGAAAGCGCACTTAACCGACGGAAGCGGTGGTATTCCGTCGCTCGGCGTGTTGGCGCATCTCGGCGTTCCGACCGGCAACGACGAATTTTCGGCCAACGGCGTCGAGCCGGAGTTAAAAATATTAGCGGATTGGGACGTGGTCGGCGATCTGGCGCTCGGGATGAATGTCGGGGCCGACATCCCAGTCCGCGACGCCGCAGGCGATAAATTCGCCCGCTTCCTCTACTCCGCCGCGTTCAGCCACCCCATCCCCGGCCTGCGCGACCGCTGGCGGGTGTTTGTCGAGGCCGCCGGAACGGTCCCCGCGCATGCCGATAAACCAGACACCCACATATTCAATACCGGCACCGCGCTCCTCATCACTCCCAACCTGCAACTCGACGCCTTCGCCGCCGTCGGCCTGACCGCCGCCGCCGAAGGCATTCAAACCGGCTTAGGAATCAGTTGGCGGCGATGAATGCGCCCCGCCCAAAAGGGCGGGGCATCCACTTCCCTCTCCCATTGGGGAGAGGGTTGGGTGAGGAAGAGACCACCAGTGCAATCAGCCACGTGCATCCTCCCCCTCACCCTAGCCATCTCCCCAACAGGGAGAGGGAACGCAAAGCAAATGCATTGCAGGCACGTACATTAGCGGAGATCGCGAAGAAATTTGGCGCGATTCAGAGCGGTCGCAAGTAAGACGAGCCCTGTGATCGCCAGTAGATTCGCCAACGTCCGAGCAGGACGCGGCGAAAGCGGTGCCGATTCAAACGCGGCCGCGGCCGTCAAACTACACCCGCCATTCGCGGGCACGAGTTGCCACGACGGCACGATCGCAAAGAGCGCGGCGTTATTGGTGTAGCGACAAATTCCAATTGTATCGGCTGCGTAACCGGCTGGACACGCGGCCACGCAGTCGCCCAGGAAATCGAACTGCCCGTTCGGGCACTCGCGTTTACAGGCACGGTTCATTTCCACAAATCCCGCCGGACAGTTTTCGGTCACATTCGGACCCACGACCAACGAGCCGGCATCGTCTTGAATATTCCCCGCCAAATTGCCCGCCACCACGGCATCGTCGATTGTGTTGCCGGTCGTGCCATCGTGATTATGAATCCCGAACTGCTCGTTGTTCAGGACCGTCGCGCCGGCAATGGTCGTGTTGGAACCAAGCAAATCGATCCCGGTCTGATGATTGTAACTGGCCTCCACGTCGATGAGTTGGGTGTTATCGCCCCGCACCGTGATCCCGTTGCCGCCGTTCCCGTTGGCCGCGACTGCTTCGACTTGAACGGCATCGCCGTTCACGACCAATCCATCCCCGGCATTGCCGGTGAACGTGGATTCGGCCACCGTGGCGCCATCGCTATTCACGACCATCCCGTCGCCGCCATTCTGTGTGGCCGTCATGTCGGAAAAATTCAAATCTACAACCCCGGCCACGTCACAAATCCCATCGCCCGGCATTTGTGCGACCTTAAATCCCGCGGCCGTGATGTGACTCCCGGCGAACGTCAGACCACACGGCGGCTTGCTGGCAGCAAAGTCCGTCTTGAACGTCCCACCCTTCGCGCTCAGCGTCGTCTGCTCGCCCTTGGGCCCGCGAAAATCGAGCACGATCGGAATCCCGGCCTGCGCAGTTTCCGCATGCACCGTGATCGTCACCGGATCATCCACTTGCCACGTGATCCCATTCAGTCCCTGATAGTTCATCGAAAAGCAGATCGCCTTCAGCGTGCAACTCTTGCCGATCACGTCGGCCACACCTTTCGCAGCCGCGTTGTTCGGATCGGTCATTAACACAGGGACTTGCTTGGTAACCATGGTCGGCGACATCGATTGGAGAATCGCCACCATCGGCAGCAGATACTTACTGTCGAGCGTGGCCACCCCAGTCGTCCCGGCCTGATATTCGTACCGATAGACGCATTCGCCCGGCGCCGGCACGGGACAGAGCGAGGCAGGTGGCTGGGACGTTGACCCGCCCGCCAGCGTCGTGGCCGGCATCAGCCAGCAGAGCAGCGCGTACCTGAGGAGCCGACGCACGAACCACGACCACGGATGAACGGCAAGGCGCATACGCCGGATAAAAAGCAATCACTATGCCACGGAATTTTACTCCGTCGGACGAGATAGGGGTTTCATTCCAGCTGGTTACTCGGTCGACCTCCACACAAAGCCGTACCGAGTGGGGACACGCCACCTCACGGCTCGGGCGTTCAAGTTTCCGTAGGCACGACCCTGGGAATCATGTTATGAGGCGTACAATGTATCATTATATATAGGGGGAAACGCGTATGCCGAAACATTATACGAAGATCATCGCCGTGGCCGTCCTGACCGGGACGTTGGCTGCGACTCATGTCGTGCACGCGAAGGGGGTCACCGCCGGTTCACAGTTCGAAGAGCGGAACATCGACGATACTGCGACATCGCCCCAGTCTGTTTCCACGAAGACCACGGCCACGCGCGCAGCAGCGTCGACCAAAGCACCGAAAGCCATAGCGACTCCGAAATTCCAGACGACGCAACCGAATCCACCGACCGCAGCACCAACGCCGCGATGGTACGGAGACGATACGGTCATCACGGCGGAACGGCCGCGTGCGACGCTCGATCTGGACACCGTCGGCAAACGACGTTTCCAAGTCGAGACCAGTTTCGATTACCAAGTGGAAAGCGACACGCCCGGCTCGGTGTCCACGATTGCGTTCCCGACTCAAGTCCGCTTCGGCGTGATCGATCCATTGGAACTGCGCGTGCGCGGCAATTTGTTCACGTTTCAAAGCGTGAGTGGCGGCGGCACGACGCGTGGCTTCGGCGACTTGGCGTTCGGCACCAAGTGGGCAATCGTGCAAGGGGGCGGATTCCTCCCCGCCGTCGGGCTGGTGGCCGATCTCGCCGTGCCGACCGGCTCGGACAACGTTTCGAATAATACGTTGGTCCCACAAGGACGCGCCATCGCGGCGTGGGAACTCCCGGCAGAATTTCGACTCGATACCAACGCCGGATTCGATTACCCGCGACGCGACGCAGCCGGTGATCGCTTCGCCCGCTTTCTGTACGGCGCAGCGGTGCGGCGCGCGCTGCCGTTTTGGGAGCACCGCATCAACACGTTCGTCGAGTTGGCGGGCGCAGAGCCGCTGCATGATCGCAAAGCAGGCCCGCATATCTTCGGTACCGGCGCCGGCGTGCGGATCACCGAGGCGATGCAGCTCGACACCTTCTTGCGCGTCGGACTGAACAAGACCGCCGCGAATCTGCAAACTGGTGTTGGCTTCAGTTGGAAGCTGTAGTGCGCCAAGTTGCCAAAGCAGGTTGTTCAAAAAGGCCCAGATGCTAGGCGGCCCGCCCGTCCGCGACCGGAGCGTACTCGGTTGTACGTGAGGATCGCGGACGGGCGGGCCAACAACGCAGATGGACCTTTTTCAACAGCCTGCAAGCGCCTCGCGCGCGGCAGTGAGCGTTTGGTCGATATCCTCTGTCGAATGTGCCAGCGAAACAAAACTCGCTTCGAACGGCGACGGCGCCAAATTAACGCCAGCTTGCAACATCGCGTGAAAGAAACGGCGAAAGCGCGCGGCATCGCAGCGCGCGGTGTCGGCGAGTGAGCGGACCGGCTGATCGGTGAAGAAGAATCCCCACATCCCCCCGACTTGCACCGTTTGACAAGGAACATTCACACTGCGACACACGTCCGCCAATCCTTCGGCCAGTTGTTGCGCCCGTTGCTGTAAGATTTCGAACGCCCCCGGCACTTGGAGTCCTTGCAACGCGGCGATCCCCGCGGCCATCGCCAACGGATTCCCGGCCAACGTCCCCGCTTGATAGACCGGTCCCAACGGGGCGACGCGTTCCATTAAATCGACGCGGCCGCCGTAAGCACCGACCGGCAGTCCGCCGCCGATCACTTTGCCTAAGCACGTCAAGTCCGGCCGCACGCCGTAGTGTTGTTGCGCCCCGCCGAGCGCCACACGGAATCCGGTCATGACTTCATCGCAAATCAGCAACGCGCCGTATGTATCGCAGAGTGCCCGCAGCGCCGGCAGGAACTCAGCGGTCGGCGGCACGCAGCCCATATTGCCGACGACCGGCTCCACGATGACGGCCGCAATCTCGCGTGGGTGTTGTTGAAACAGCGCACGCACCCCGGCCGCGTCGTTGTATTCCGCCACCAGGGTATGCCGCGCGAAATCGGCGGGGACTCCGGCCGAATCGGGTTCGCCACCGGTCAGGGCGCCGGACCCTGCTTTGACGAGCAAGTAATCGGCGTGTCCGTGATAGCAGCCGGCGAACTTTAGAATCGTGTCGCGCCCGGTTGCGGCACGCGCCAATCGAATCGCGCTCATCGTCGCTTCGGTCCCGGAACAGACGAAACGGATTCGCTCCAACGTCGGCATCGCATGTTGAATGAGTTGCGCGAGCATCGTCTCGCGCTCCGTCGGCGCGCCAAAACTGAGACCCTCCGTTGCCGCCTGTTGGACTGCCGTGACGATACTCGGCGCCGCGTGGCCCAAGATCATCGCGCCCCAACTGCAGACGTAATCGGTGTACCGTTTCCCCTCGACGTCCCACAAATACGCGCCCGCGCCGCGCTGGATGAACGGTGGCGTCCCGCCCACGGCCTTGTAAGCACGCACTGGGGAATTCACGCCGCCGACCAAAACGCGTTGTGCGGCGGCAAAACAGTCTGCGGAATTAGTCTTCATAAGTTCGACTCCTGAATGGGATTGTTCATTGCGCGTCGCGCACGCGCTTGTTATACGCGCGTTCCATGCAGGCCATCTTTGCACCGCTCCACGAAGAAATCAAACATCTCCATCCATTACTGGAGATCGACACCACCGTCTATTTAGGCGCGAGTCGACTCTGGCACGGGAAGATCGGCAGCCACGAGTTGTGTCTCATCCGCGCCGGATTGGGTGAACCCGCGCTCGCGGCCATTGCCACGTACTGTTTTCGCGTCTTTCGTCCCACTGCGGCATTGTTGCTCGGCTTCGGCGGCGGGACACTGCCGAACATCCACGTCGGCGATCTAATTCTCGGCAAGGAATTGATCACGGCGGACGGACAGCACCGTTGGACAACATCCGAAGCGGCACTTCGTCACGGCAACGCAGCGGCCACAGCGGCCGAGCTCCCGCTGCGCGAAGGGATCGTTGCAATCCACGAGCAACCCGTGTCGTCGCCGCATGAAAAGGCATTTGCGGGGACCCAATACGGCGCGGCTGCGGCCTCGACGGAAGGACGCGGGTTTATCGAAGCGGCCGAATACGCGCATGTCCCGTGGCTGGTGGCGCGCGCCATCGTGGATCCGGTCGAAGTCCCGCTGCCGGAGGGATTCGCTCCGCTGGATGAAAGTGGTTGTATTGCGATCGGCGCATTGCTGCGCGCCATCGCACGGCAGCCGAGTCTGATCGGCGCGCTCTCATCGCTCCATATGGCCGCGAATCGCGCGCGCGACACACTGACCACGTTCGCCAAGTCATGGTTGGCAACCACCTGAGGTGGCCTGCTCATGCGTGCTCGATGCTGGCGTTGGTTTGTGTGCATACTCCTCGGAGCCGGTCTGCTCGCGCTGCATGATCATGCGTTGATCCAACTCACGCCGCCCGACACCGCAGCGCCGCTCGCGGACCACGCCGCGTATTTGGCCCGCCTCGCGCCCCATGGCGTCGGGGCCTATTTTTTCATCGACGTCCCACCCGTCGCTGCCAATCCGGAAATTCTCGACGCCCTCGCACCGCTGCTGCACGCCGCCGCCGTCACGATGCTCCGCCAACCGTTGGTCGACAACGGCGCCGCGATTCGCCTGCTGTTAATTCTTCAACTCCGCACCCCGCAAGGCACGCTGACGCCCTGTTTCTTGCTGGAGACCGCCGCGCCCACGCTATCGCCCTGTCCGCTGCTGGCCACTCTCGGCATGCCGTGCGTTCCCGTAGCGCCATCCGTGTTCAGCGTCGGTCCGGCGGTCTGTCAACAACGCATCGCCGGCCGAGCACGCACCGCACCGCCGCAATACACGATACCAAAGTACAATCTATCAGCCGACACGACGCTGCTCGGCTGGAGCGCGATCACGGACCGCGGCCTGCTCCACGCCCTCGCACCGGCGTTCCAACCGCTGATCGCCTCCGTCACCAGCCAGGCCGTGATCGACACGCAACTGCGGCTGCGCTGGCAGCTCATCGCCCCAAGACCGGAACAAGCCACTGCGCTGCACAACAAATTGGAGTCGATCCTCACGGCGGGCTTGCGCGCAACGGACGTCAGCCCCTGGTTGACGCCCATCCTCCGCTCTACTAAGTTGCAGCGCATTGAAGAACTGGTCACTGTGGAGTTGGCCGCCACCCCCGGCGAGTGGCGACAGGCGATTCAATACTTTACTGTAACAGAGTGATTATGCGCCCAGCTCGATTACCATCCGCGCTGTTCTTGTTGAGTCTGACCGCGTGGTGCAGCGCATGCGCCCAGCTGACGGGCAACGTCACGATCATCAATCAACTCGACCAACCGATGGCGGGGCGCATCGGCAAAGAGGCGTTTCATTGCGAACCGAAACGATCGTGGTCGAGCCAACATGTCAAACCGGGCGAACAGGAATTGGCCATCACCGGGCAGCCAGCGATGAAAGTGACCGTGGCCGAAGGAAAATCGACGATCGTGGAACCGAGCGGAACCGCATGTTTCATCGTGGCCGACTACCGACGACAATACGGAGAACGCTCCACCGGCGAAGTCCAAATCGTGGAACGGTTTGAACAACAGAAAACATTCGCACCGAAACAGCCGCTCACCGTGGCATACGGCGAACGCCTGCCGACCGAAGTCCCCGAGGGCACACCCGTCCGACGACTCCAGCTCGTGGATTGCCCGGCCTTGCATAACGACGAACAACTGGCAGAAACGCTGAAACGACTGCCGTAGGAGTCGACTATGAAAGCGATAGCGTTCGATGAGCATGGCGGTCCCAATGTCCTCCAGTATCGTGAACTCCCGACACCGGAACCCGGTCCCGGCGAAGTGCTCGTCAAAGTCGAGGCCTGCGGATTGAACCACCTCGATCTCTGGACCCGTCAAGGACTCGGCATCCCGCTCCCGATGCCGCACATCTTGGGCTGCGAACCGGTCGGCACGATCGCCGCGCTCGGGCCGGGCGTGGAGCAGCCGCAAGTCGGCGATTTCGTCGTCTGTTCGCCCGGCGTCAGCTGCGGCAATTGCGCCGCGTGCTTGAGCGGCAACGACAGTCTCTGCAACGATTACCAAGTCACCGGCTTTCAACGCCAAGGCGGTTACGCCGAATATTGCGTCCATCCCGCAAAGGATGTCATTATCGTCGGCCGCGAATTGAGCGCGACCGATTGGGCCGCGATCCCGCTCGTCTTTCTCACCGCGTGGCACATGTTGATCACGCGCGCAGCACTGAAACCCGGCGAAACCGTGTTAGTACATGGTGCCGGCAGCGGAATCGGCAGCGCCGCGATTCAAATCGCGAAGTTGATGGGTAGCGAAGTCATCGTGACTGCGGGCAGCGAAACAAAAATTGCGCGCGCGCTGGAACTCGGCGCCGACGCCGGCGTCAACTATCAGACCAACCCAACGTTCCATCGCGACGTCAAAACCCTGACCCACGGCCGCGGCGTCGACGTCGTCTTCGAACACATCGGCCCCACCACTTGGACCGAAAGTTTGGCCTCGCTGACGCCCGGCGGCCGCGTCGTCTTCTGCGGCGCCACCACTGGCCCCACCGTCACGCTCGATTTACGCTTCATCTTCGTGCGCCAATACTCGATCCTCGGTTCCTACATGGGCGCCAAACACGAACTGCTGCGCGTCCTCCGCCTCGTCGAAGAACGCCAACTCAAACCCGTCGTCGACACCATCTTCCCCCTCCCCGACGCCAAAGCCGCCCACCAAAAAATGCACTCCCGCGACTTCTTCGGAAAGCTGGTGTTGGCGGGGGTGTAGCGGCGTGTGGTGCGCAGGATCTGAGATAGAGAGAGTTTATAATTTCAGTTGTCGACAAAATATCGACAACTCGGCTCCGTCTTCCGCCGCCACCCTGACTTTCATCCTATACCAGTAATCTCTGGGGTTTGAGCTGTCGGTCAAGACGGCAATCACATCGATAACAGAAAAAAATCATTCATTACTGTGAATGATTTTTCTGATCTGCTTGCCCTTGAAAACCACCAAATGGGTTTCTGTCATGTTGTTTCTCCGTTCATTTTTTTCGGAGGTTCTGTCGGTCCAGTCTTTTGAACTTCTTGTACTCGCTTGGTGTCATGTCGAAGGCCGCTTTGGAAATCTCCGCCGTCAAGATGGCGTATTCCGGATCTTCTTTGACATCCCGCGCTTTCCTGACCTTCCCCCTTTTTATGTACCAGTTTCAACCAGAGAGTCCCTGTTGTTGAGCTTCCATTGTGCCGCATAGTCCGCCGGTGTCTGAGAGTCCAGTGCGCTATGCGGGCGCACGTTATTGTACAAGGAGCGCCAGTCTGCGATCTTCCGCTGCGCGTCGGCGAGGTCTCGGAACATCTCCTGATTCAAGCACGCATCCCGGAAGCGGCCATTGAACGACTCGCGATAGGCGTTCTGCACCGGTTTGCCCGGATCAATAAAATCCAGTTTCACCCCGTGCGTCGTGGCCCAGTCTTCCATCGCCAAACATGTCAACGCGGTGCCATGATCCATGACCAGGCGTGTGGGATACCCGCGCGGTGCCGCAATGCGATCGAGTGCGGCAACGACATGGACTCCGCGCAGTGAGCGCGCGACATCGATGGCCAATGCCTCTCGCGTACAGTCGTCGCCAAGTGTCAGACACTTGATGCGCCGTCCATCGCGACACTGGTCATGGACAAAATCCATCGACCAGCGGTCGTTCGGGTGCGCGGGGGGCGGCATCATGATGCGCCCATGGCTCGGCCGTTTCTTCTTCCGTTGTTTGCGCAGACTCAACCCCAGCGTGCGGTAAGAGAGTCGTTCCGTGCGTTGGTGGTTCACGACCAGCCCCTCCCGTTTGCAGACCGCATGAAGAATGGGCGCGCCCCAGCGCACAGGCTGTGCCGCCAGCGCGCGGATCCGCCCACACAAGGCGGCATCGCCACACGCTTTCTGCCTATACCGGTGACTGGCTCGGGCGGCTCCCCGTGTGGTGCAGGCCCGTCGCTCACTCGTGCGATACGTCTGTGGCACGTAACGCACCGCTGCACGGCGTGCAGCGGGCCTTACCAGTTTTTTGAGAGCACATCCTTGAGCGCCATGGTGTCCAGCGTGAGGTCGGCCACAATGTGCTTCAACCGGCGATTCTCATCCTCCAACGCCTTCAACCGCTTCGCATCCGACACCGACATGCCCTGATACTGCTTGCGCCACTCATACAGTGTTGCGCTACTGCCCCCTCCCTCTCGACTCAGATCCGCGACCGTCTGCCCGGCCTCCCACCGCTGGAGCATCCCGATGATCTGCTCCTCGGTGAAGCGCTTCCGTTTCATGCGTCCCTCCTTGCCCCTGCGGGCTTTAGTAGGGACTCTTTCCAGTTACAACTGGCTCAGTTTTTGGGGGGAAGGTCGCTTAAAAGGCTCTGCCTTCGGGGAGGGGATGGACTGGATGACTCGAAAGAGCGTTTCCGTATTGGCGCAGTCGGTTTCGTATCTCTTGCCGTCTGAGGACGCCAATTTCAGTTGTACGATTTTTCCGTACAACTCAGAAAATCCTTCTTTATCGTGCAATTGAGACTTCAAATCTGACCAGTAACGCCGAGGATTCGAGCTGTCAGTCAAGGCCTCCACAACGTCGGTAATCGAAAAGCACCACTCATTATTGTGCAAAGTCCTTCGAATCGATTTTTTCTTAAACACCACCAAGTGATTGACGTCAGCGATTGATTTCTCTTTTTTCATATGTTCTCCATCGGCAAATTCGCCGCTGCGGCCGCCGGCCTCCAATACCTCGATTACGCCGCTGCCACACATCAACCGCCACCCCATTGGTGGTGGCTCACCGCCACCGCCTTCGCCAGCTTCATCTACTTCACCTTTCGACACATCGCCGCCTCATCCCCACTCCCACACCACAAGCCGAAACAACTCCACGAACACAATCCCAAATAAGATTCTCGTTAAAGGGCGCGGGAAATTATTCCCCAGCTATCGCGCCAACCGCTTTGCTCAGCGCCTTGGAGCCGCCCATGTATTTTTGGCGGGAGGGATTCCATTGGAGGGTGGCGGGGTAGGTCTTGAGCGATGGGGGGCGGTGGCTACATGTGGTGGATTGGACCACGGTCATTTGGATGTCGTGATAACCCCCGTGACGGGCGGCCAGCGGCTGAAACTGTGGTTTCATGACGTGGGCGCATCCGTCCGCCGCAGAGGAATAGTGATACAAGTCGGGACCGTCGTAGATCGAATGCAAGCCGGTGGCGGTGACGCCAATCAGCGTGAGATTCTGAAACGTTTCGCCCGTGTTCGAATGGTGGTTGTCAACGAAGACCGCTGAGGTCCCATCGGCAATGGAATAGAAATGGACACGATCCTCGGTAAAAAAATCCAAACGACGGTCTTTTTGCACGCCGAGGGTGGCGGTGGTGTGCGGCTGCGGCACAATGTTTACGAGCGCCAGGATGCCATACTCTTGTCCCGTTTCCGCTTCCAGCGATAGCAGCAACAAGACTTGGTTGCGATCGTTGGGCAGCGGAGCAACGAGTAGACCATCGGACAGTGATACGGATTGATCGGCCTGCATGTCCTGTGTCCATGGTTTGACGCCGTTGATTTCATGCGGTGGGCGATGAAAACCACGCGCGGTCAGGGTCTTGGCGTCGAAGCCGATGAGCAACGTATCGAGCACGGACGTGTAGGGCCCGAGGGCACCAATCCGCTGCACCGGTACCGTCTGCACAGTGCTGGCGAATGCTGCAGTGTTGACACTCCAGAAGGTAAACACCCACACAACCAAAAACGAGTAGCGCATTCGCTCAATCCCGAAAGTTGGTGAATTGTAGCGGAACGGCGAAATCGCCGGTGCGGAGGAGTTGCATCACGGCTTGGAGGTCGTCTTTCTTTTTGCCGGTGACGCGGACTTGTTGGTCTTGGATTTGGGCCTGCACTTTCAGATTCGCTTCTTTGATGGCCTTCACGATCTGCTTGGCCTCGTCGGTGGGGACGCCTTCCTTTACTTTGATGGTGCACTTCAAACTGCTGCCGGCGCTCGGTTCGAAGGCGCCGACGTCGAGCGCTTTCAAGTCGATGCCGCGTTTGGCGCATTTCTGTCGGAAGATGTCGAGCAGCGCGTTGGCCTTGAAGTCGTCGTCGGCCACGAGTTTCAATTCCTTCTTTTCGATCGTGAGGGCGCTCTGACTGCTGCGGAAATCGTAGCGTTGGCCGATCTCACGCATGGTTTGGTTCACCGCGTTGTCGACTTCTTGCCAATTGAGTTCCGAGACGACGTCGAATGAGGGCATGGGAGTTCTCCTTAGGAAATGCAAAAGTCAAAATGCAAAGTGCAAACTGCAAAATGGCGGATTCGGACATTTACCCACTTTGCATTTTGCAATTTTCATTTTGCATTTTGCCGTGTCCTTCCACCAGCCGTGCTTGCACGCCGACCCAGACGATGACCGCGCCGCCGAACAGGAACGGGGCGAGCGGGTAGCGGTCGTACAACCAGCCGGCGATGGCGGGCGCAAAGACACGCGATAGGCTCGCGGCGGCTTGGAACGTGCCCATCACCGCGCCGCGTTCCGCCGGTGTCGCGAGCTTCGAGACAAGGCTGAGTAACATCGGTTGGCAGAGTCCACGTCCGATGGAGCCGATGCCCAACAACAGCAGCAACAACGCAAGGCCGTGCACGAGCGGAAGTCCCAGCAGACTGACGCCCAAGATCGCGGCACCGAGCATGATGATCGGCAATTCGGCGGTGTGACGCAGTCGTCGAATCAGGCCGCCTTGCACCAGCGCCATGATCACGGCGGTGTACGCGAGGATATAACCGATGTGGCGGCCGTCGTAGAAATAGCGATCGGCCAGCCACAACACCAAGACCGTTTCCAACTGCGTGATTCCCATCGTCAGGAGAAAATTCCACCATCCGAAGCGGCGCAATTGCGGCCGCGCCAGCAGTGCCGCGTGCGGCAACTCATCGGCGCGGCTGACGTGGCGCGCGGGCTCGCGCAAGATCCACCATGCCAGCACGGCGTTGAGTCCATTCAAGCCGGCCGCGACCAAGATCGGGACGCGAAATCCGAACGGCGACAACACGCCGCCCAACGCGGGACCGATGATGAAGCCGACGCCGAAGGCCATGCCGATCAGTCCCATTCCTGCAGCGCGATTTTTTTCTTCGGTCACGTCGGCAATGTAGGCCGTCGCGAGGCCGATGTTCGCCGCGCAAATCCCGGCCAACGTGCGACCGATGAAGAGGCCAAGGATCGAGTCGGCCATGCCAAGGATGACGAATGAAATACCGCCGCCGACGATCGTGAGCAGCATAACCGGTTTGCGCCCAATCCGGTCGGAGAGTTTTCCCCACAGCGGGGCGCACAGGAACTGCATCGCGGCGTAGACGGCGATCAATAATCCGAGCGTCGTCCCGGACGCGCCGTAAGCCTTGGTCAGCAACGGCAAGATCGGCATCAGGATACCGAAACCGATCAGATCGAGGAGAATCACGCTGAATAAGGTCCAGAGCATGGGATGCTCATATCCACTCTATCGTTTCATGCAACCGATTTCCGCTGCGGACAAAGACTTGACCACGGCTGGGGAACGCCTCATATTGCGCTCGCTGTAATCACAACGGAGGGATCATTTATGTCGACGACCGTTCGCTATCTCGTGGCCGCTGCACTCGGCGGGGCCGTGGCGCTGGGCGGATACAACGCGCTGAACGACAACTCCACACCGACCGGACCAACGCCGGCGCCGCCGGCCACCACAGCGGCGGCACCGGCAACAACCCCACCACCGCCACCCGCGCCGCCTTCGAAGGAATCGATCCAAGAGTTGCGCAAGACGTCGAGCGCATTCGTGGCGATTGCAAAGGCAGTGCAGCCAGCAGTCGTGAACATTAATACGGTGCAAGTCGTGAAGCAGCGGACGGGGCGGCGCGGACGCGGTCCGATGATGAATCCGTTCGAAGATCTGTTCGGCGGCGGAGGGGGAGAAGGCGGCGGCGACGATATGCTCCGTCGTTTCTTCTTCGATCCGTTCGGCGGCAGCGACGGCCAGCGCGATCAACGTCGCCAAGGACTCGGTTCCGGGATGATCGTCGATTCCGAAAAGGGTTACGTGCTGACGAACAACCATGTGGTCGCGGAAGCGGATGAAATCAAGATTACGCTCAGCGACGGCCGCAGCTTCGACGCCAAAGTCGTCGGCACCGATCCGCAGACCGACGTCGGCGTGTTACAAATTCAAAATCCGGCGAAAGATCTCCCCTTCGTGCGGCTCGGCAACTCGGACGAGGTCCAAGTGGGCGATTGGGCGATTGCCGTGGGGAATCCGTTCGGACTGTCGCAGACCGTCACGGTCGGGATCATCAGCGCGAAGGGTCGCTCGAACGTCAATATCACCGACTATGAAGACTTCATCCAGACCGACGCGGCGATCAATCCGGGCAATAGCGGCGGGCCGTTGCTGAACATCGAAGGCGAAGTCATCGGCGTCAACACGGCGATCTTCTCCCGCAGCGGCGGGTATCAAGGGATCGGATTTTCGATTCCGTCCAACATTGCGCGCAGCGTGATGGAAAGCCTGATCACGGGCAAAAAAATCGAACGCGGCTTCTTAGGTCTCTATCTCCAAGACATCACGGAAGAGATCGCGAAACAATTCAAACTCGAAGGCGCGGAAGGCGCGCTGATTTCCGAAGTGATGCCGAACGGACCGGCCGAACAGGCGGGGCTAAAGACCGGTGATATCGTGGTCGAGATCGACGGCAAGAAAGTGAAAGACTCGCACGAATTGCGCAACCACGTGGCGTTCTCGCCGGTCGGGAAGATCGTCAAACTCACGGTGCTGCGCGATGGCGCGCGTCAAGAAATCAGCGTCACGCTCGCGGCGCGACCGGATGAAAAGGTCGCGAAGGAATCCTCCGGCGTCACGGAAAAATTGGGGATTGCGGTAGAAGGATTGAGCGATCAACTGCGCGGCAAATATCGCACCGAGGCCAATGAGGGCGTCGTGATCACCGAAATCGATCCGCAAGGGATCGGGGCCCAAATGGGATTGCGGGAAGGCGACGTGTTGTTGGAATTCAACCGCAAGCCGGTGAAAGACGTCGCGGCGTTCAAAGCAGCGATCCAACAATTCAACGAACGCGAAGGTTTGCTGCTGCTCGTGGATCGCCAAGGCCGCCGCATCTATTTAGCGCTGAATTTCTAGCGAACTAGTTGCCGCTAAAATTCCATTGAAACAGTCAAGCGCCCACCGAGCGCAATGTCTGCTTTGTCGGGGGGGATGGTGGCGACGATGCCGCCTGGATCGATCAGGTTCACATTGATGTCGTACGCGCTGCCCGGCAACAGCACGCCGAATTCGAAGTTCGTCTTCAAGTGATCGAAGAACGTCGCTTGCACCAACACATCGCCCTCGATCCCGTACCAACGGCCGCGACTTTGGACCGACGGCATGTTGGCGTTGCTGAGCAATGCGGCGAAATCGAGATTGACCGGATCTTTGTGGGCATACGCGGAAATGATCCGCGCGCCGACTTTGAATTCATTCGCGGCGCGGACGACGCGCCGGATATCGAAGCGGTGCAGGTACGTAAGCGCGCCATACATCGCGTTGTTGATGAAATTCCCGGTGATCGGTACGCCGCCGGCCAGCTGCGTGCCGCTGGTGCCGTCGCGGATCGCCGGCGACGTCCCGACCGGATGATGAAACATCAGGAGTCCGAGTTGATAATCGGGCCGGAACCCGTATTGCGTGACGCGCTGCGAGAGCGGCGACGCGTCGCCTTCCGCGAACCCGGCCTGCAACTTCCACTCGCCGCCCCAATCGTAATGGCCTTCCGCCTCGATCGCGGCCAAATTCACGGCCACGGTTTGGTCCGCAGGGAGTTGAATGATGCCGGGCGCCGCCAGTCCTTGGAAACGGATCGCGTCGAGCGCGACACCGGTGGAAATGGAACCGCCGACGCGCGTGTACTCCGCCGCGATGGTGTGCTGATTCCCGATCCGTCCTTTAGCGTAGGCGTCGATGAAATAGAGTCGCGTGTTGCCGTCGATCCCCGCCGCGCGCGTGGTGCCGGTCACGTCCACAGCGGTGGTCGTGGTCCCGTTACTCCCATTGCGGCGCCGGAATCCGCCGAAGAGTCCGGCATCGAATTCCGGCCGCTCGTAGAAAACGATGCCGGCCCATTGATTCGTGTCTTGCCCGTTATCGCGAATGGCCGCGCCGAGCCCGCCGATCCGCGGATCGCGCTGCGCTTCGTAGGCAATATCCCACAACGCACCGAACGACACCGCGCCGCCGTCTGGAAACCCTTTCTGCGTGATGAACAGCACGCGATCCGCGGTGTCGCCGAAGTCGCCGTCGGCCAAGTTGCCGTCGTTTTGGAAAATGCCGAGGCCCCAATGCGAGGGCTGACGCCCGATCCGCAATTTCCCGATCGCGGTCTGGATGTCCATCCACGCGCGCCGCACATTCACGCTCCCGTTCACGCCCGCCTGGCCGCCGACCAAACTCAAACTCCCCGCGCCCGCCGGCAACGCGACCGTGCCGATGATCGGGTCGTTCAAGACCAGTTCATCGGTGTTGTTGGAGCCGAACACGATGTTGTCGAGGATGTCGAACTGGCTGTGCAACGAAAGATGGTCGTTCAACTTCAAGACCGGCTCGACGCGCAAGCGCATTTGATTGAAGGAGACCAGCCCGAAGCGATCGTTGCCTAAATTGTTCGGACGTTGCGTATCGAGTTCGAAAAACGCATTGGCGCGGGTGCGAAAATAACCATGCGCGCTGAAATCGACGGCCTGTGCCGCTTGGCCAAGCCCCGACAGACATCCTACGACGAATGCGATCCGCCCCCACCGCGTCCCCATGGCGCCACTCTATACCAGGCATTTTTCGCGCGGCAAGGGATAGGTTATTGTCTACGGCTTTTCAAAGACGTGGAGTTCCGCGACAAACAGCGGCACTGGACCTTGGACCGAGCGAAAACCCGCAGCACGACCTAACGCTTGGAGCGGATGCTGCGCATAGTTGTGGAAATGGCGCTCGTTCAAGTCGTCGGGAAATGCGCCGAGCAGCGCGCCCAAACGCGCCGTGTCTTGCGAGGCATCGGTCACCACGAACTGCCCGCCCGGTCGCAACATCCGCCATGTCTCGGCAAAGACCGCGCAGCGCTGAGGCAGTGACAATTCATGCAACAAATTCTGACACACCACCACATTCGCGGATGCGTCAGACAATCCGGTGGCCGTCGCGTCCGCCGACTGCACCGTCACTTCCGCTCGATCCGCCACGCGGCGCGCTGCCATCGCCAGCATTGCGGGACTCAAATCGGTGATCGTCATGCGCGCCGGTTTGCGGCCCCAGCGCAACGCGTCGCTCAACATACGAGCGAAACAACCGGTGCCGGCGGCCAATTCGAGAATCTGCGGTCGCTCGATATCGCGGATGGCGTTGACGATCGGCGGAATCGCTTGGCGCTGCATCGCGGCGTCGGTCCCGAGAAACAGCAACTCCTTTAAGTAGGGCCAGGCACTGGCCGTAGTGCCGTCGGTGAACGGCATCCAGTGGAAACTCAGGCCCAGCGTGCGACGTAACGCCGGATCCGCCAATGCCACCGGATCGAGACGTTCGTTGTCCAGCGCGCGTTGGACGATGCCCGCCATCGCCGTCGCGACGGATGGTGCATGGACACCGTGATCGAGGCCGTCATATCCAGGCCGCAGTAATTCCGGGCCGTAATAGTGTCCCACATGCCAAAGATCCCGCTGGAGCAGATCAACGTACAAACCGGCTAAATGCCGCCACTCCGCTACACTCGGCGTCGCGCGTTTCGGATTCAGCGCGAACAGAGCAAGGCTGACAAAGGGGAGCAGTTGCGCCGCTGCGGTCAGGTGTTCGGCGAGGTAAAAAAACGGGAACAGCGGAGGCGGGACCTCTTCCAATGAAGAGAACAATCCAAGTGCTCGGTTGCGCTGTCGATCGGCGACCGTCGGCACGCCGCTCCACAGCGTTCCACAGCCGCGCCCCATCCGAATCGCCGCGCGGGTCGCCACTACGAACTGCGCATACGGAGCGGAAAAACGCGCGCCGGCCGCAACAAGCTTCCGATGCAGTCGCGGTTGCGGCACGCGCGTATGTGGCACAGACGCGCTGCGAAAACTGGGCGACTCCGATTTTCCAAATGACGCGGCGGTAACACGCATCGCGATTTCCTTTGGCGCGCAATGCTCTCTGCTCGTGCGCATTGCGGTCCTCTACTACCGCGCGCCCCGCCTCCACTGACGTTTCGGCGCGCTTACTCCCTAAACCGACCGCGCGCACTCCCGCAAGGCCATTCCCCGCTGCCCATGACTCCATGGTTGACAATCGCTCCTGCTGTAGCTAGCTAAACTTCCATGAAAAATAATAGACTCTCCAAGTCCACCAAGCCCGCTCCGGATATCGTCGCTGCGCTCTGCAGTCTGCGGAACGAAAAAGAGATGCGGCAATTCCTCGGCGACTTGCTCAGCCCCATGGAATGGGAATCCATCCAGGATCGGTGGCGAATCGCATGGATGAAGCATAACGGCGCCTCGTACTCCGATATCACCAACTCCACGAGCATCAGCTCCACAACAATCGCCCGCGTCGTGAAATGCCTCCGGAAGGGCAAAGGCGGCTACCGCGTGGCACTGCAACGGCTCGCGGCGTAGTCGTCGTCTCCAATATTTGTTGCAGGCACTTCGTTAAAAACACACGGGGCGATGGTCGCAAGACCATCGCCCCGTGTTTCATTCAGTATTTCGAGCGATCTTAGTACATGTCGCCCATACCGCCCATGCCACCGCCCGGTGCCGGAGCCGCCGCAGCCTTCTCGTCTTTCGGCTTCTCGGCAATCATGGCTTCCGTGGTGATGAGCAAGCTCGCCACCGACGCCGCATTCTGCAACGCGATGCGGGTCACCTTGGTCGGATCGATCACGCCCGCTTGCAGCAGGTCGGTGTAATCGTCGCTCGCGGCGTTGTAGCCGAACGAGCCTTTGCCTTCGCGGACGCGGTTGAGGACGATCGCCCCTTCCAAGCCGGCGTTATTGGCAATCTGGCGCAGCGGTTCTTCCAGCGACCGCTTCACAATGTTGACGCCCCATTGCTCTTCTTCGTTCGACGCCTTGAAGGTTTCGAGTGCCGTCAGTGCGCGGAGATAGGCCACGCCACCACCCGGGACAATTCCTTCTTCAACGGCCGCGCGGGTCGCATGCAGCGCGTCTTCCACACGGGCCTTCTTCTCTTTCAGTTCGCTCTCGGTCGCGGCACCGACGTTGATCACCGCCACGCCGCCGACCAACTTCGCCAACCGCTCTTGCAGCTTCTCGCGGTCATAGTCGGAGGTCGTGTCTTCGATCTGCTTCCGGATTTGCGACACGCGGCCTTGGATATCGGCCTTCTTGCCCGAGCCATCGACGATCGTCGTGTTTTCCTTGTCGACCGTGACGCGCTTCGCCTGACCGAGGTCGGTCAGCTTGATGTCTTCCAGCTTCCGGCCCAGTTCTTCGGCGACCAACGACCCGCCGGTGAGGATGGCGATGTCTTCCAACATGGCCTTGCGGCGATCCCCAAATCCTGGGGCCTTGACCGCGCAGACCTGGAGGGTGCCACGCAGCTTATTGACCACCAAGGTGGCCAGCGCTTCGCCGTCCACTTCTTCCGCGATGATCACGAGCGGCCGACCCGCGCGCGCGACTTGCTCGAGCAACGGGAGGAGGTCTTTCATTACCGAGATCTTCTTCTCGTTGATCAAGATATACGGATCCTTCAACTCCGTGACCATCCGTTCGGCATCGGTCACGAAATACGGCGAGAGATAGCCGCGATCGAATTGCATCCCTTCCACGACCTCGAGCGACGTATCCATGCTCTTGGCTTCTTCGACCGTGATCACGCCTTCCTTGCCGACCTTTTCCATTGCTGCGGCAATGATCTTGCCGATCTCTTCGTCGCCGTTGGCGGAAATGGTGCCGACTTGTGAAATTTCCTTCTGATCCTTGGTCGGCTTGGAGAGCTTCTTCAACTCTTCAACCACCTTAGCCACCGCTTTGTCGATCCCGCGCTTCAGTCCCATCGGGTTATGCCCCGCTGCGACCAACCGTGCGCCTTCGCGATAAATTGCTTGGGCCAACACCGTGGCGGTGGTGGTGCCGTCGCCGGCGACGTCCGAGGTCTTGGACGCGACTTCGCGAACCATCTGGGCGCCCATGTTTTCGAACTTGTCGGAGAGTTCGATTTCCTTGGCCACCGTCACGCCGTCTTTGGTGACGGTCGGCGAACCGAACGATTTGTCGATGATGACGTTACGACCCTTGGGGCCTAACGTGACCTTGACCGCATTCGCCAACTTGTTGACGCCGATCAACATCTTCTCCCGGGCATCTTGGGTATAAATAATCTCTTTTGCTGCCATGACTGCCTCCTATTGAATGTTAGTTCGTTATGACTGGACGATCCCGAGGACGTCGTCTTCCCGGATGATCAGGAAGTCTTCGCCTTCGATCTTCACTTCGCTGCCACTGTACTTGCTGAACAGGACCCGGTCGCCGGCCTTCACTTCGAGCGGCTTCACTTGGCCGTTGTCGAGCAACTTGCCGTTGCCGATCGCGACCACTTCGGCCTCCTGCGGCTTTTCCTTCGCGGTATCCGGGATGATGATCCCACCCTTGGTCTTTTCCTCTTCCGTGCACCGACGGACCAAGATGCGGTCGTGGAGTGGGCGGAACTTCTGTTTGCTGGCCATAGCCAACCTCCTTAAATGTTTAGCTATTATCAGAATTTAGCACTCAGACCACCTGAGTGCTAACTTTGATGTGGGCGCTATATATGGATGCGGCGTGGGGAAGTCAAGAGTGCGCAAGAAAAAAATTACTGGGGTTTTGTTCTGGCCACTCGACTACGTCGGATCGGCAGCTGGAGGCAGGTCGGGAGCGCTCGCGGACGTGCGACGCCACTGCAGCGGCGCATCAGCGTCAGCGCTGGCTTCTGCCCGCGCCTTCTGGCGCATCCGCTCCAATTGAGGAGCAATACGCTCGAACGCCGCGGCCCAAGCATCGGCCGCGCGGGTCAGATGTGTGACTCCCAGGCAATCATAGTGATCTGCCAATCGCCTGGCGACCCACACCGCGTTGTTCAAGGCCCCGCGCATCAACTGCCCCTCCAATGCCGCAAGCAATTGCGGGCCTAAGTCTGGCTTCACCTCGGCCGATGCAGTCCGCGCAACCACTTCGCCAACCTCCGCTTGCAAACGCTCGAAGGCGTCATTCGGATCGAGATCCACTTCGCCGGCCGGATAGGTCTCGAGGCGACGCCGCGCGGCAAACAACGCCCCATCGGCCCCAATACCGCCGTGCCACAGGATCTTCATCAATGCCTCGGCCACGTACGTCGCGGCCCAGCCTTCGACATCGTCATGCTCGATAAACATGGCGCGCGCCTGCTCGATGGTTGCTGGGAATTCTTTGTCGACCGCTTGTTGAGTGGGCTTCCCTCGATACATTTTGACATACGCAATCGCCAACAGGAGCCGTGCGATATTCCGGCGACAACCGTGCGCCTGCTCCGCCTCGCCAGCTTCCGCGAGGATGTCATGACGCTGCGACAAGACCTCAATGGCCCGCCGATACGTCTCCTCCGCACTGTGGTACTCGCCCAGATACGTCTCAATCCGCGCGCGCCAACACAGCCCGTGCACCTGCGCCGCCAAATCGACCGTGCGTTGCGCTGCCGCAATAGCACCATCCACAACAATCCGCGCCACGGCGAATTCTCCGGTGCCGACAAACCGTTCCGCGTCGGCATACGCCCGCTCGATCACGGTGCGCGGTTCCAACCGCCCTGCTGCACGCCCCGCCGTCTGCCCTTTGGCAAAGCCGTCGCTGAAGCCACGAGGCCTGCCACGCCGCTCTCCTACGGCAGCTCCCTGTTGGAAGCCGCGTCGGTGCAGCAGATAGCCGCCCACCGTGAGGGCCGCCAACAGTGCCACCCCGCCGATAATCGCTACCCCGGGACTCAGCACCGCTTCATATTCCGAGTTGTCGACCGAACAGCGAAGCTCGCCGGACTGCGCCGCGCATCCCGCAAAGAGGCTGGTGATGAGCGTGGCACTGCCGGCAACCGGCACCCGCATCCGCGGGGCGCCGCTTGCGTCCGTGGCACGGTGCATGGCGCCTCGCGTTGGGCGCGTGCCTCCAATCCCTGCCTTCGCACCCCCCTCGCGCCCCACAGCACGTCGCTCCCACAACACACGCGCGGTTCTCTCCGGCCCAGCACCTGTAATCCGCCAATGCATACCCATTTTCGATACCTCCGTGTGCTATCTTCGGCACACGCACCAAAAAGTTGCTAAATATTTTTTCACAGATGGGGGGTGTCGGGGGGAGCGGGGCTCTCCCCCGACTTTAGCGAGGATCCGGCTTTGCCGGTCCGAGCGAAAAGTTGCTAAAAAAACTGCACCGCCGTGGCTTGACAGGGAACACAGAAGAATCATAACTTTGCCGGCGATCAGAAGATCCGCAGAAAATGTCGGCGTTCCCCCATGCGCATACAACGACTCCAACTTCCACCGGCGCCCATGTTGGTCGACCGCGCTAACATCCCGGCAAGACTACAGCTCCCTTCGGATCGTCCGCTCTTCACACTCGGCCAAACCACCGTCCGGGCCAACGCGGGGGCCGTGTTACTGCCGCCGACGGCCGACGACCCGCTCGCCCAGCTTCACATCTGGGGCAGCGCGACTGAAGAGCCCGGCACGGTGGCGGCTCGCGTCGGCGCCGCGCTGCAGTATTATTTCGCGCGCTACGACGGGCCCGACTTTCCGCTCGTACACGCGCACGTTTTTCCCAGCGACGCGCAGTCGACCCCGCTCTCAGCAATAGCCCTCGGGAGTTGGATCCGCCGATTTGATCTCTTGCTCTACGAGCCCGTGTATGATTCGCGGTCCCAACCGATCACGGCGAACTGGCCACCGATGTTGTGCCTCACGATCGGAGCAGCAACACTCATCCGACATCCGGTGGCTCGCGTCGCTTGTTACGTGGAACCGGACAACCGCGATGGAGTTCGACAACGGTGGTTCATCAATCCCTCGCACGATGATCGACTCGAACCATTGGCCCAACAACTGCGACGGCCGTTTTCCGTTCCACACCTCCTCGTCGGAACCCGCCAAATCCCGCTGCCGCTCCTTTACCTGTGGGGGCTCATACAACAAGGGAGCGATATTTCGCCACGCGCGCTCGGCACGATCCCGCTCTCGCTGGAACGCCGCAGCGATCCCCAGCCGGCGTGCGACGCCAGCGAAACGACGCGGCGCTGGTGGATCCTCCGTCGGCGACTCAGCCCGCTGGCCGCCCTGTACGGCGTCGCACTGCCGGGGAAGGCCCATGCAGCGCCACTGCGTAACCCTGCGGCCAATGCATCGGCACTGCACGCACTGCAAACGGCCGCAGCCCGGATGCGAAACAACGCCCCAACGTGGTCACATCTGCTCGACGCCTGGATCGCCGACCGAACGGCTGAAGGCGGTGTTCCCGCTGCCCGCCTGACGGAACGCATCGCGCCGGACCAGTGGACTTGGGAACAGGATTTCTGCTACTGGCTGCTCGACACGTCGCAGCGGGCTCACCTCAACACCATGATCAAACAGCCGGCGCTCCAATCGGCGCTCTACGAGACGATCGCCGCGACGGCGCCGGAACCGCTACGCCATATTCTCTCCGCGCCGACCCAACATGGCGTCGTCGATGCGCTCATCACGTTGGCGATATTGCATTATCTGACCGCGCCGCCGCTGCACCGTGACACGTGGCAAGCGGGCATCACGGCTGAAGAACACGCGCAACTCATGGACCATCTGATCGCCGGCCCCCAAGCACCGGCGCGTCTCCCCCGCAGCCGCCCGCACGGCACCAGTCGCGCCGTCATCGGCTTTCGGCGCCTCCAACCCACGTGGCTCGCGGCCTGCGTGGCGGCCCGAGAAGACACTAGCACGCGCCGCCAGCAACAGGCATTGCGTGCCGTCGCCCGAGCCATGCTCGACTTCCGCTTGGAAAATGTGGAGACATAATCGGGAGCAACTCGCGACGCGCGGCGGACCGATACTGCAATGCGGGGAATGCGGCAGCCAACAATTCAGAGGAGTGCACATATGCACATTATTTGGCGAATCGTGGGGTGTCTGGCGCTGCTAGCAACGACAGCGTGCGGCAGCGGCACGGTGTCGGTCCAGGCGCAGGTCACGACGCAGATTGAAGGGAGTGCCAGCGTGACAATCGGCGATGTGTTGGCATACCGCAATGCATCGCAATGTACGCAGCCGACCACCTCCGCAAGCAAGGGATTTTCATTCGACGCCCCGGACATCTCGGCGGACGATTTGACCGACTTCCAAGACGACGTCGAGTCCACGCTCGATTCGCTGGAACGCACGATTAAAGATAAGACGCAGGACCTGAACTTGAGCGATCTGCTACGCCAAGCCATTGCGCAGAGCCGGCAATGGCTCGACGACGCGCGACAGACGTTGACGCAATTGCGCACGACCACCGCCCGCACGCCATATCCCGCTGGAAGCTTCGTGGGAGAGGTACTGGCTGCGGACGCGGACCTGCCGAATGAAAACTTTTTCGACCGCCTCGGCGTGGCCGTTCGCGAACGGACCAGTGCCGGACGCGTCACTGTCCAATTCTTCAGCACCGACGCCGCCGGTGTCGCGCGCGATACGGTCACGCCGGAACAGGTCTTGATCGAAGCGCTGGATGCGGACGGCACCAAGCTCGGCGACGTGACTGCATTCACGTTTAGCAACGTGCTCACCGAACTCGCCGCCCAAGTCGACGGCGCGTTCACCGTCTCCACCGTGAATGACTACAGTGGCAGCATGCGGGACGACCTCGACGCGGTCGAAGCGGCGTTGCAAGGGTTCTACGACGTCTATCCCGACGGGCTGCGGACGGAAGTGATCAAGTTCACCGGCGACACGACGATCTATTATCCGCTCGGCGTCGCGTCCGGCGAAGCTTTCACGCACGCGTTGACCGCGCGCCCCACACTCGGCGCCACGGCGCTGTACGACGCGATCACCACGGCCATCACCGACACCTGCCAAGGGAGCGGCTTCAAGGCGTTATTAGTGTTGACCGACGGCCAAGACAACGCGTCCGCCGTATCGCTCGAGGACACCATCCGCTTCGCGCAAGCCAACCGCATCCCGCTCTTCGTCGTCGGATTCGGCTATGCGGATAAGTCGGTGCTGCAACGTCTCGCCACGGAAACCGGCGGCGTATATTTGTACTTTCCGTACGACGTGTATCAGCAGTTAGGCCGGGAGCAGATCTACCAGACGGCGTATCAGCTTTTCGCAAATCTCTTCAATTATTCGTATCTCGCGTCGTTCGAGAATCTCCCACCCTTGACGGCGTCACTGCGCATTTCCGTGCAAGTGGAAGGTTCGATACAAAGCAACGTCATCGCGCTGCCATAGCAGAACAAGCGCCACAGGCGCGCTGAGGGGGAGGCTCCAACGGCTTTGCCGGTGGAGGGGGCGACGTGAGCCCCTGAGCGTCGAAGGTTCGATACAAAGCAACGTCATCGCGCTGCCATAGCAACGCGGGAGCGAGTGGCCAGATAGCGCGTCACGGCGGACGTCGGATATGGGAACAGCGTGGCGGCCACGGCCGGCTGACGGCGTGGCGGCGGCGTCCGAAGCAACAAACACGTCGGTTCGCACGGTATTTGAAAATAGCGGGCACACACCTCCGCAATCCGTTCCGGCGTCCCGAGATCGCTCCATCCACACGCCGGCACCGGCAGCATCCAGAGTTGCTGTGCCATGCGTTCTAAGAGGTCGGCGGAAAAATCCACGGTCGGCAGACCTTCATACAGCACGCGCAGCGGTTCCAACGCGGCGGAATGGAGACCGGCGCTGAATCGCCGCAGAAACATGCGGGCCACTTGCGGAAGACAGGTCAGATAGAAACGAAGCAATTGTTCCCCACGCGCGGCGAACATAAAACTGTTCCACACCGCGCCACGGGCCATCAGCGCGGTGGCCACTTCGAGCGTCGGCTTTTCGCGAAAACCTTCGACGCCGCAGCCGTTACCTTCTCGAGTGGATCCGGGGACGATCCAACCGTATTCGGTGTCGGGATATTCCGGCGTCACCCCCAACAAGACCAAATGACGCCCTTGCCGCGTGGTCAGTAACGCTTCTTCCAACGCCAACCGCACCACCGATTCATCTTCGATGAAGTGATCGGACGGCAACACGACAATATGCGCCTCGGGATCGTGTTGCAGGATATGCAGCAACGGGAGAAAAATGCCGACGGCCGTTCCACGATTCAGCGGCTGCACCAGCAGATGTTCAAACGTAAGCGCTTCGGCTTCGTCCATCCACCACGGCCAATGCGACTCGGCCACAACGATGACGATCCGTTCCGGCGGAACAAGCTGCCGCGCGCGAGCCAATGCGGTCTGGAAGAATGAAGGCTGACCGTGCAACGCACAGTACTGTTTCGGAACGGCCACACCGTGTTCGTCTCGCGTGAGCGACTGCAAACGCCGTCCTTCACCACCCGCCAAGACGATGACCCACGACTGCCCAGTGCCCAGCATGACGCCCCGATCTACTTCAGGCCGCAGCGAATACGCGCGTCTCGCCGATCGATTTGAGCGTCGAGACGATCTCTTCGTACGAGGGATACAATCCCTTCGCGCCGCGCAACCCTTGCGCGATGCGGATGAAGTCGATGAGGGAGACGATGCCAACCAACTGACCGTCGGCGTCGACGACCGGCAGGCGCCGCAGTTGCCGCTCGCAGAGCAGCGTGAGCGCGGCGTGACAGTCGTCGTCGGGGCTGCACGTCACGACCGGCGCGCTGAGTAATTCCTGCGCGCGGATATACGCCGGAGCGCGCCCTTTCGTGGCCGCAGCAATGCAGATGTCCCGATCGGTGATCACGCCGACCAGACGCCGTTCGGCCGTGACGATCGGGATGATGCCGCAATCGCGTTCCCACATGAAGCGGGCGATGGTCGCCAGATCGGTGTCGGGCGCAGCGGTTTGGAGTTCGGTGCGCATCGCGTCGCGCACGGTCAGACCGGTTTTCGGCTTGGCGCGACTGAAGAGGGGTCGCGACAGCCGACGGCCGGTCGTGCTAGATGATGAAGATGATGTGGTTGTCATGAAAAAGTTCGTACACTTCCTCCTCGACGGACGCAATGCTTTTTGGCACTAGGTACGCGTAAGTGCCGAAAGAGGCCATGACCTCCCCCATGGTGAAATATGGTGTGTCATCATATCGCCCTGATAACCGCTGAATTCGCGCCGCTCGCGTCGACCGGCGGATTGGGCGACATGGTCAGCGGTCTCGCTACGACACTCCACCAGAGTGGAGTATCGACGCGCGTGGTTTTCCCTCGTTATGCCTGCGTCCCCCGATTCTCGGCTCCCAGCTGGTCCCACCACGGCCGCGTGCGACTGGGGAGTCAAATCCTCGACTTTTACGCCGAGGAGGGCGTGGGCCCGCATGGCGGCCCGCTGTTACTGATCGACATCCCCACGCTCTTCGACCGACCCGGTCTCTATGGCGATGTCCAAGGGGAATATCGCGACAACGGCCCGCGTTTCTTGGCATTCGGCCGGGCCGCGCTCGCGGCGCTCATGGCGCGCGGCGCACCGATCGACGCCATCCATTTGCACGATTGGCACGCGGCCCCGATCGCGGCCTGGCTCCGGACCACCCCGCAGGCCTATGCCCCGCTCCAAAGCGCTCGCACGCTCCTGACGATTCACAATTTGGGGTATCAAGGCCTGTGCCCGGCACGCGATTTCGGCTTGTTGGAATTGCCACCCGCCTACTTTACCCCGCGATGTTTTGAATTTTACGGCCAACTCAATCTGTTAAAGGCGGGGATTCTCTGCGCCGACGCCCTTTCCACGGTTTCTCCGAATTACGCCCGCGAGATCCTCACGCCGGAATTTGGGTGCGGCCTCGACGGCGTGTTGCGCACTCGCGCCGCCGATTTAGTCGGCATTACCAACGGGATCGACACCGCAGCGTGGGACCCCACGTCCAGCGCGCACCTGCCGGCCCATTTCAGCGGCACCGACTTGCAAGGCAAGGCCGCGTGCAAGGCAGCGCTCCAAAAAGAATTCGGACTCCCGCCGTCTCCGGAAGTCCCGTTGTTTTGTGTCGTGGGTCGGATGGCGCACCAAAAGGGGACCGATCTCCTGCTTGAAGCGATCGCCGGCAGTAACGGCACGCCGCAACAATGGATCCTGCTGGGGCGCGGCGACCGGGCCTTCGAGGCCCGCGCCCAGGCGTTAGCGCTCGCGCGGCCGGAGCGCGTGCACGTCCAACTCGATTTCCAAATCCGCCTCGCACACCAAATCACCGCGGGGAGCGACTTCACTTGCATGCCGTCACGATTTGAACCATGTGGCTTGCAACAACTGTACGGTCAGCGCTATGGGACCATCCCAGTCGCGCGGGCCGTCGGGGGATTACGCGACACCGTCCGCGACCTCGAGACCGCACAAGCGACCGGCGTCCTCTACGGAGGACCGACGGTGGCGGATTTGCGAGGCGCGTTACACCGCGCCCTCGAAATTTATCGCCGCCCCGCCGCCTGGGCGGCATTGCAGCGCGCCGCGATGGCGCAAGACTTTTCGTGGAGCGAAGCGGTGTTATCGTATCGACGTTGGTATGCGCGGGTGCTGGCCGCGCCGCCACACCGATTTTCAGGGAGAATATAATGGATCACGCACTCTTTCCAAACATCCCGACCGTCGCCTACTTCTCGATGGAGATCGGCGTCGACCCGGATATCCCGACTTACAGCGGCGGACTCGGATTGTTGGCCGGCGACACGCTCCGCGCCGCTGCGGATTTGGAAGTCCCGATGGTGGCGATCACGCTGCTCTATCGTAAGGGATATTTCCGCCAACAACTCGATGCCCAAGGCCACCAAACGCCCAGCCCCGTTCAATGGACACCGGAGGCCCACTTGGTGCGTTTGGAACCGGAAGTCACGATTCAAATCGAAGGTCACTCCGTCGCGATCGGCGTGTGGCGCTATCTCACCCGCGGTCCGAGCGGCTACACGGTCCCGGTCTATCTGCTTGACACCGACCTGCCGCAAAACGATCCGGAAGATCGCCGCTACAGCGGTTCACTCTATAAAGGCGACCTCGCGTTCCGCCTGGCCCAAGAAACCGTACTCGGGGTCGGCGGCATCGCGATGCTCCGCGCATTGGGGTACGACTACATCCGCCTCTATCATATGAACGAAGGGCATTCGGCGCTGCTCACGTTGGCGTTATTGGCAGAACAAATGGGCAGTCGTGGCGTGGCCGCCGCGACCGATTCCGATCGGGAACGCGTCCGGCAACAATGCGTCTTCACCACGCATACGCCGGTCCCGGCCGGACACGACCAATTCCCGCGCGATGTCGTGGTGCGGATCTTGGGCGAAGAACGCGCGCACGCGTTGGAAATGGGCGGCGGCTGCTTGAACGGCACGCTCAATATGACTTCGCTGGCGTTAGGTTTTTCCCGCTACGTCAACGGCGTCGCGATGCGCCACGGTGAAGTCTCGCGCACGATGTTCCCCAACTATCCGATCTCCTCCATCACGAATGGCGTGCACGCCGCCACTTGGATCGCGAAACCGTTCAGCGCGTTGCTCGATCGCTACATCCCGAATTGGCGTCGCGACAACCTCTATTTGCGCCATGCCATTTGCATCCCGCTTCCGGAAATTGCCGACGCGCACGAGGCCGCAAAACGGGAACTCCTGGTCGAAGTCCAACGTCGCACCGGCATGCACCTCGATCCGCGCGCCTTTACGATCGGCTTCGCCCGTCGCGCCGCCGCCTATAAACGTGCCGACTTTCTCTTCACCGATTTAGCACGACTCCGCGGCATTGTAGCGCAAGGCGGCGCCATTCAAGTGATTTACTCAGGCAAAGCGCACCCCAAAGATGAGCCGGGCAAAGAACTGATCCGTCGCGTCTTCGCTGCGGCGAAAGAATTACAAGGCACGATTCCGATCGTCTATTTGGAAGACTACGACGTCGCGCTGGCCAAGCAATTGTGTGCCGGTGTGGATGTCTGGCTCAACACACCGCAACGCCCGCACGAGGCCTCCGGCACCAGCGGCATGAAGGCCGCGATGAACGGCGTGCCGAGCTTAAGCATCCTCGACGGCTGGTGGGTCGAAGGGCACATCGAAGGCGTCACCGGCTGGGCGATCGGCAATCCGTGGCCCCAAGAGAGCACGTTGCAGCAAGAAGTCGATTCGCTGTACAGCAAACTCGAAACGGTCATTCTGCCGCAGTACTATCAACGACCGACCGAATTCGACCAAGTGCGCCGCTCGACCATTGCGCTGGGCGGCTCGTTTTTCAACACCCAGCGGATGCTCTATCAATATCTAATGAACGCGTATCTCGACTTGTGAGCGCACACCTATGACAACTGACCTCGATAGTCAGTTGGCCCAACTCGCCGCATACTTCGGCGTCGAGACATCGTATTACACCATTGAAGGAAAACTGCAGCAGGCCACGGCGGATGCTCTGCTGACCGCATTGCGCGCGCTCGGCGCACCGCTCGCCACCATGACCGATGTGCCTGCGGCCTGCGCAGCCATGATGAACGGCGCGCTGACGGAACCGGAATGTGTGCGCATCGTCTGGGGCGAAGCACCGGTGACCTTCACGCTGCCGGACGCGGAATCGACGGAGCTGTGGTTGGAATCCGGCGAGCGTTGGCAAGCCGGCCCGCTGCCGCATGGCTATCATCGCTTGATTACGTCGCACGCCGACGGTCCGCATGAAACGCTGCTGCTCTGCGCGCCGCCAACCGCGCATCGTCCCGCGCCAAATACGAAGGCGTGGGGACTCTTTGCGCCGCTGTTCGCACTTCGCTCCACACGCAGTTGGGGCGCCGGCGATTACACCGATTGGCAAACCCATATCGAATGGGCGGCCACGCACGGCGCCCGCTTCGTCGGCACGCTGCCGCTGTTGCCCATTCCATTTGCGCCACCAACTACGCCGAGTCCCTACGCCCCGCACAGTCGCCTCTTCTGGAACGAATTCTACATCGATGTCACGCGCATCCCGGAACTGGAAGAATGTGGACCGGCACGCGAGCTACTCCGCACGCCGGCCGTGCTCGAAACACTCGCGCAATTCCGCCGCGCGCCGCTGATTGAGTACCATCGCATCATGGCGCTGAAGCAAGAAGTTTTGGAACGACTCGCCACGCAATTTTTTTCCGCGCCCTCCACGCGCCACGACATGTTCGTCCGCTTCGCCGGGGCCCATCCGGAACTGCGCAGCTACGCCGACTTCCGCGCGGGCGAAGCACCGGATATGTGGGCGTATCATCAATACGTGCAGTGGATCGCGCACGAACAATTGGCGGAGGTCCACCGCGCCGCGCAAGCGTGCGACGTGGCGCTCTACCTCGACTTCCCGCTCGGCATCCATCCGGACGGCTACGACGTCTGCCGTTACCGCCACCTGTTCGCGTCCGCGATGAGCGTCGGCGCGCCGCCCGACGCGTTCTTTCCCGGCGGCCAAAATTGGGGCTTTCCGCCGCTGCTGCCCCACGCGCTGCGCCGCGACCACTACCGCTATTGGCGCGCCTGCCTTCGACATCACATGCAATGCGCCGGCTTGCTGCGCATCGACCACGTAATGGGTCTGCACCGACTCCTCTGGATCCCCGACGGCGCCACTGCCGACGACGGCGTCTATGTCCGCTATCCCACCGAGGAACTCTACGCGGTCTTGTGTCTCGAATCGCGCCGCGCCAGCACCATCGTCGTCGGCGAGGATTTAGGCCTCGTCACGGATGCAGTGCGGCCGACGATGGCTCGACACGGCGTATTGCGCTGCGCGATCTTGCAGTGTGAATGCGCGCCCGGCACCATCGACTGGCCCGCGGTGCCCAGTGCGGCACTCGCCAGTCTCAATACCCATGACTTGCCGCCGTTCGCCGCGTGGTGGCACGATGCGCCGGATCCGGACGCCGCGTTGTGGCACGGTCTCGAACACCTCTTGACGAGCGACGCGCCCTACGTGCAAGTGAATCTCGAAGATCTATGGATGGAAACCGCGCCAGTGAATCGGCCCGGCACGGTCGATGAATATCCGAATTGGCGACGCCCGATGCGATATACAATAGAAGCCTATCAGCACGACGCCGCGTTGAATACTTCGTTGGCGCGCATCGATGCCGCCCGCCAGGGGACGCGATGAGCAAACCCGTCCGGTTAGTACGCAAACCCCGCGCGGCGGGAACTCCGCCCGCTGCACCGACATCGCGTGTGGGCGAATTGGATCTGCATCTCTTTAATGAAGGCCGGCATCGCCGTCTCTACGATGTGTTGGGCGCACACCCCGTCGCATCGTCAACGGGATCCGGCACCCATTTCGCCGTTTGGGCACCCGACGCCACGCGCGTCTCCGTCGTCGGCGACTTCAACGAGTGGGATCCGGCCCGCCACCCATTGCGCGTATGCGGCTCGTCGGGGATTTGGGCCGACGTCATCCCCGAAGTCGGTCCCGGCACGCTGTACAAATATCATATCGCCTCCCGCTGCGGCGGACGCCAACTGGAAAAGGCCGATCCCTTCGGCTTTACGCACGAATGCCCGCCCCGCACCGCCTCGCGTGTTTGGTCGCTCGACTACACCTGGAACGACGCGGCGTGGCTGTCGACCCGCACCGCACGCCAACAACACGATCGGCCGATGACGATCTACGAAGTCCATCTCGGTTCATGGCAACGCGTCCCGGAGCAACAACACCGCTGGCTGACGTATCGCGAACTCGCCGCGCCGCTCGCCAACTACGTTCGCGAGATGGGCTTTACCCACGTGGAGTTCCTCCCGATCATGGAACACCCGTTCTACGGCTCGTGGGGTTATCAAGTGACCGGCTACTTCGCCCCCACCAGCCGCTACGGCACGCCGCAAGATTTCATGTATCTGATCGATTATCTGCATCAACACGAGATCGGCGTCATTCTTGATTGGGTCCCGTCCCATTTTCCCGCCGACGGTCACGGCCTCGCGGGATTCGACGGCACGCACCTCTACGAACACGCCGACCCGCGCCAAGGCTTCCACCCCGATTGGCGGAGCTGCATCTTCAACTTCGGCCGCAACGAAGTCCGCAGCTTCCTGCTCAGCAACGCGGACTTTTGGTTGGAGCGCTATCACATCGACGGGCTGCGAGTGGACGCCGTCGCCTCCATGCTCTACCTCGACTATTCGCGCCGCGCCGGCGAATGGATCCCGAACGCGCACGGCGGCAACGAAAACCTCGCGGCCATCGACTTCATCCGCCAACTCAGCGAACAACTCTACGCCGCGCATCCCGGCATCCACTTGATCGCCGAAGAATCGACCGCGTGGCCGATGGTCTCACGCCCCACGTATGTCGGCGGCTTGGGCTTCGGATTCAAATGGGATATGGGCTGGATGAACGACACGCTCCGCTACTTCAGCAAAGAGCCGGTCCATCGAAAATTTCATCACCACGACCTGACCTTCCGCCAACTCTACGCCGAGAGCGAACACTTCGTGTTGGCGCTCTCGCACGACGAAGTCGTCCACGGCAAAGGCGCGCTGCTCGCCAAAATGCCGGGCGACGACTGGCAAAAGTTCGCCAACCTGCGTCTGTTGTTCGGTTACCAATATGCCCAGACCGGCAAGAAACTCCTCTTCATGGGGAGCGAATTCGGCCAATGGAGTGAATGGTTCCACGAACGCAGCCTCGATTGGCACCTGCTCGCATACGCGCCGCACCAAGGCATACATGCGTGGGTTCGCGACTTAAATCATTTGTACACCCGCAGCGCCGCGCTCTTTGAACGCGACGCAATCGGCGGCGGCTTCGAATGGATCGACTGCCACGACGCCGACGCGGGCATCGTCAGCTTCATCCGCCGCGGCCTCGCGCCCGACAACCAGCTCGTCGTCGTCGCGAACTTCACCCCCGTCCCGCGTTTCGGTTATCGCGTCGGCGTCCCCCTGCCCGGCTACTGGCACGAACGCCTCAACAGCGACGCCGCCTGCTACGGCGGCAGCGGCAGCGGCAACGCCGGCGGCACCTGGACCACCGACCTCCCCACCCACGCCCACCCCACATCCCTCACCTTGACCCTCCCGCCTCTGGCGATTCTTTTTCTGGAGCGGGACTAAGGGTGTCCGCAAAACCGTTTGGAGTGCGGGTTCTGGGTTGCGCTATCTTCGTCAGGTCTGCAAATTCAGACATAGTAGACGCGTTGCACAAAACGCGTCGGGTTATCGGGGTCGGGGGAATTCTTCATGCCAAAAAGGTGGCTGAAACGATGCCCCATGACATTACGGAAATGCATCATGCCGAAGGACTGCTTGCCAATGTTGAGGGAGGTGACCGTATGAGCCATCCAATCCCATCATTTGAGAATACGCTGTCTGAACATCGCCTCTCGATCGCACGCAAACCGCTGGAGATCTTGCAAATCAATGTCGGCAAGCGCTGCAACCAGGCCTGCCACCATTGTCATGTGGAGGCCGGACCCAAACGGACCGAGATCATGGAAAAGAGAACGGTGGATCGCCTGATCGAACTCTTGGATCGATCGCCCACCGTTCACACCGTCGATATCACCGGCGGCGCACCGGAACTCAATCCTCATTTCCGCACACTGGTTGCAGCAGCCAGGCAACGGAACAAAGAAGTGATCGACCGATGCAACCTGACGGTCTTCTTTGAGAAGGGTCAGGAGGAAACGCCGTATTTTCTAAAAACACATCAAGTGAAGGTCGTAGCCTCGCTTCCGTGTTACTCCCAGCAGAATGTGGATGCTCAGCGCGGCAGTGGCGTCTTCGATAAAAGTATCCGCGCTTTGAAATTGTTGAATGATCTCGGTTATGGAAAGAACGGTTCGAGACTCGAACTCGATCTGGTTTATAATCCGCTGGGGGCATTTTTACCTCCATCGCAAGATAAACTTGAATTCGATTACAAAAAAGAACTGCACGAACTCTTCGGCATCGAATTTAACCATCTCTTTACGATTACCAACATGCCGATCAAGCGATTTTTGGATCAATTGGTCAGAGAAAATAAATATGAAGCATACATGACATTGCTCGTGAACAGTTTCAATGCCACGGCGGCTTCGAGCGTCATGTGCCGCAATCTGATTTCCATTGGGTGGAATGGGAGAATCTACGATTGCGATTTCAACCAGATGTTAGACATCCCTATAGGCAAGACAGAAACAAGCATTTGGGATATTGAAACCTTCAATCAGATTAACGAAAGTCCCATCGCCTTTGCCAACCACTGCTATGGCTGCACGGCAGGGGCCGGCAGTTCTTGTGGAGGAAAACTGATATGACAGACAATCATCATACCCTGGAAACGGTAAAACAATATTACGGGAAGACGCTTAAGACCAATGCGGACTTGAAGACCAACGCCTGTTGTACGCTGGATGCCATGCCCGCACATCTGAAACCGATCCTCAGCCAGATTCATCCGGAGGTGTTGGGGAAATTTTACGGCTGCGGCTCGCCCATCCCGGCGGTGTTGGAGGGGAAAACGGTATTGGATCTCGGTTGCGGAACGGGGCGGGATACCTTCCTCCTTTCCAAACTCGTGGGACCGAACGGCAAGGTGATCGGTGTCGATATGACGGCGGAACAGTTGGCGGTCGCCAAGAGACATGTCGACTATCACGCTAAAGGCTTCGGGTACGAAAAGAGTAATGTGGAATTCTTCAATGGATATATCGAAGACCTTGAGGGATTGGGTATCAAGACTGGATCCATCGATGTCGTCGTCTCCAATTGTGTCATCAATCTCTCACCGGAAAAGCGGCGGGTCTTTTCCGAAATCTTCCGTGTGCTGAAACCGGGCGGCGAACTCTATTTCGCGGATATCTTTTCCGACCGGCGAATACCAAAACAGCTGGCAAACGACCCGACATTGGTCGGCGAGTGCCTTGGCGGCGCGTTGTATACTGAAGATTTCCGAAGACTCATGACGGCGGTGGGGTGCCTTGACCATCGTGTGGTAACACAAAGAAGGCTTACCGTTGAGAATCCCGAGCTTGAGCGTCAACTGGGAGCCATTTCATTTTATTCGGTGACCGTTCGGGCCTTCAAGCTGAACTTGGAGGATCGCTGTGAGGACTATGGCCAAGTGGGCTATTACTTGGGAACCATCCCCCAATGCCCGCACGCCTTCCCGTTGGATGATCGTCATCTTTTTGAAAAAGGAAGACCCGTGCTGGTGTGCAGTAACACGGCGGCGATGCTGACACAGACCCGATACGCGCCGCACTTCCGTGTCGAAGGGGATTTGTCGACTCACTACGGTTTATTCGATTGCGGATCGCAAGGGTCAACCGGTCCGGAACCACCATCAAACCAAGGGTGCTGTTAGACCATGATTACCTTCAAAGACATCTCGATCATCATTCCCGTCGGTCCAGAAGAAAATGAACTGGAAGCACTTTGGGATGATCTTCGACCGATAAAAAAAGAAGCGGAATTGATCGTCATTCGTGGTGCATCGCGACCTCATCAACTCAACGAAGGTGTGCGCAACGCGACACGCGATTTCCTGTGGTTTCTGCATGCCGATTCACGATTCGCAAAATCGACACTCACCGCGTTGATTCGAGCCCTGAATAGCGACCCGGATGTTTTTTACTACTTTGACTTACGCTTTCTCAATGATGGTCCGCCACTGATGCGCATCAACGAAATCGGGTGTTGGGTTCGCTCGCGACTCATGGGTCTGCCTTTCGGCGATCAGGGCTTTTGTCTTTCAACAATGAATTTCAAACGCGTGGGGGGGTTTCCTGAAGAGGCCCCTTATGGCGAAGATCATCTGTTTGTATGGCGGGCCAGGCAAAAGAAAGTCCGGCTTCGATCCACAGGTGCCGCGCTCTACACGAGCGCCCGCCGCTATGCCAAAACAGGTTGGGCGAAGCTCACGTGGGCGTATGCGCGTCAGTGGACTCGCCAGGCCTGGCCGGAATGGAAAAAACCTTATGAAAAAACTTCTGATATTCGCCAAGTACCCCGAGGCCGGTAAGGTCAAGAGCCGTTTGGCCCGAACAATCGGCGCGGCCACTGCCGTTTTGTCCTACAAGACGATGGTGGAGATCGTGGTGAAGAATACGAAGCCTTGCAGTAGGGAGTACGTCCAAGTCTTGTACTACGATCCTCCGGAGTTGAGAGCGCAATTTCGGTCATGGCTTCCAATAGGTCGCCAACAGCCTCAATCCGGTGGCGATCTCGGCGAGAGGATGCAGCAGGCGTTCACTCACACCTTGGTAGAAACCGAACATGTCGTCTTGATCGGAACCGATTGCATTGATGTGGATCGTCCCCTCATTTTGAAAGCTTTTCAGGATTTGGAGAAATCCGATCTTGTACTCGGACCGGCAACAGACGGCGGTTATTATCTGATCGGGTGCAAGCGAGTGTATCCGAAAATTTTTACCGGAATCGATTGGAGTACCGCGCGTGTTTTTTCGCAGACCCTTCGAGCGGCGGAAACACTGAAACTCCGCGTCTCATGTCTACCGGAACTGGAAGACATCGACACGGCGGAACAATATGGAAGATTTAGAGAAAAAATTTAATCGGACCTCCCGTCTTTATGACTGGATCGATTGGCCTTTCGAGCGGTTTCGATATCGAACAATCCGCAGGCAGATTTGGGAAGGGTTGTCGGGAAGGATACTCGATGCAGGAGTCGGGACCGGATGCAATATCCCTTTCTATCCAGCAAATGCTCATGTCGTTGGCATCGATTTGAGTCAGGGGATGCTCACCAAGGCAAAAAAGAAGGCAAGCGTTCTGGGAAAAGCTGTGGAGCTGAAGAAAGGGAACGTCTATCAACTCCCCTTTCCTGATGAATCCTTTGATTTCATCGTCGGAACCTTTCTCTGCTGTGTGGTGGATCAACCTGCCGTTGCCGCCCATGAATTGAAGCGCGTTTGCAAGCGGGGCGGAAGAGTTTTTTTTCTTGAATACGTGTTATCCAAAAAAACGGTTCGGCGATTTATTCAAAAAATGGTTACCCCTTACACCCGTTTCATGTTCGGTGTCGATTTTACCCAAGATACACTCGCCACGCTGAAAGAGGCGGGTTTCAAAATTCTCCATGAAGATAATATTACCGGCGATGTTTTGAAATTGATCGTGACACAAACTTAAAGAGGCGTTGATGCCAACCAAGAAGTACCATTTGATCGTGATCGGTGGCGGCTCCGGCGGGCTTGTCTGCGCCGCCGGAGCCGCCGGTCTTGGGGCCAAAGTCGCGCTGATCGAAAGGCACAAGATGGGCGGCGATTGTCTGAATACCGGCTGTGTGCCGTCGAAGGCCATCATCCGCTCGGCAAAAATTATTCATGATGCGCAAACCGCCGAGCGGTTCGGATTGAAACCGCACCGGTTTGACATCAAACTCGATTCGGTCCTGGTCTCCGTCCGCGAGGTTCAAGGAAAAATCGCCCATCACGATTCGGTCGAAAGATTCGTGTCGCTCGGAGTCGACGTCCATCTGGGTGAGTACCGATTTATTTCTCCGTATCAGATATCCAACGGGCAGGAAACCTTGGAGGCAAAACGCTTTTGTATCGCTACGGGCGCTGCCCCCTTTGTCCCTCCCATTCCCGGTTTAGACAAAATTTCCTATCTGACGAGCGATAATGTCTGGCAGTTAAAAGAGCTGCCTCAAAGTCTCATCGTCTTGGGCGGCGGCCCTATCGGAGCGGAACTGGCGCAAACCTTTGCGAGACTGGGTTCCACTGTAACCATTGTCGAAATGGCCGATAGGCTTTTGATTCGTGAAGACCCCGAAGTGTCCGAGTTAGTCAAAAAGAGATTTGAGACGGAAGGCCTGACGGTATTACTCAAAACGAAGGCCGAACAAATCGATGATGGCTTGATCGTTTCCGATCCTGACGGACAGAAAAGAAAAATCGCATTCGACCAGATTCTCGTGGCCGTGGGGCGGGCTCCCAATGTGAGCGGTCTCGGCTTGGAAAATGCGGGAATCGTCTATGACAAAAAGGGAATCAAAGTTGACGCGACACTCCGAACGACCGCCAAGCATATTTATGCCTGTGGCGATATTGTTGGTCCTTATCAATTCACCCACACCGCCGATTTTCAGGCTCGACTTATCCTTCGCAACGCCTTGTTTCCCGGCAAATCCAAAATCGATTACCGCGTGGTGCCGTGGTGCACGTTTACTGAACCCGAAGTCGCCCGCGTCGGCCTCAATGAATCCGAGGCCAAACAAAACATGGTGGCGCACGATGTGTATCAATACTCATTGAGCGATCTCGACCGCGCCGTTTGTGACCGTGAACCAGAGGGATTTATCAAGGTGCTGACCCACAAAGGAACGGATCAGCTGTTAGGTGTTACGTTGGTCGGTTCTCATGCCGGTGATTTATTGCATGAGTTGACCTTAGCCATGCATCAGAAAATCGGCTTGAAGCAAGTGGCGTCAATGATTCATGTCTACCCGACACTGGCGGAAGTCAGTAAGCGCATTGCCGATATGTATCAGCGTACTCGACTGACCGACGGCACAAAAAAGTGGCTGAAACGTTATTTCCGATGGAGGTTTGGCTAAGCATGAAAAAAAACTTCCTCCTGATCTTTTTTATTTCCGGCGTGCTTGGGCTCTATTTTTTCACACCGGTTCGGGATTATTTGTCCAAAGAGGGTTTCGTCACCTTGGAAGCATGGATTCGGTCCCAAGGTGTTTTGGCCCCTCTCGTCTTCGGACTCATCTACATCGCGGCCACGGTTTTTGCGCTTCCGGGATCGGTCTTAACAATTGGTGGCGGTCTTTTATTCGGGGCCTGGTGGGGAACGCTGATCAACTGGCTCTCTGCCAGCCTGGGTGCCATGATCAGTTTTCTCCTCGCGCGTTATCTGGGACGGGAGACTGTAACAAAGCTTCTCAAGAGCAAAGGAACTCTCCATGGACTGAATGAGAAAATCGGCTGCAGCGGATTTTACTCCGTGCTCCTGTTCCGGTTGGTTCCCTTATTCCCGTTCAACGGCCTGAATTTCGGCTTAGGGCTGACGAATGTTTCTCTGCGCGATTACACGCTCGCAACCCTTCTGGGGATGCTTCCCGGAACATTTGTGTACACCTCGTTGGGTTCCGCCGGACGGCATTTGAGTTTTGCGGATCCCTCGACTTGGCTGCAAATCCAAGTGTGGGGACCATTTGTCTTGGTAATGCTCTTGTCATTCATCCCAAAGTTTTTGAAGAAAAGAGCTTGACCCTGTAGTATACTACAGGGTTCAGACTGATCTTGCTATGAAGGAAAACGACCTCACCATCGGAAAAGTGGCTCGCCTCACGGCGGCCGGCATTGAGACCATCCGTTTCTACGAACGGCAAGGCTTAATCCCCGCACCGCCGCGCCGGGATTCGGGCTATCGGCAGTATCCTTCCGCAACGATTGAGCGCGTCCGTTTTATCAAAAGGGCCAAGGATCTCGGATTCACGCTCGCCGAAATCAAGGAGTTGCTGGACTTGAGCGTTGGTCCGAAGGCGACATGCGCCGCTGTGAAACGCAAGGCCGACGAGAAAATCAACGAAGTGGATGCCAAGATCACCGATCTCAAACGGATCAAGCGGGCGCTGAGCCGGTTGACGGCTCAATGCCGAGGGAAAGGGCCGATCAGCGAATGTCCGATTCTGGAAAACTTGAAATCGAAAGAGAGCAAGGGCGGCGTAGCGACAGCGCAGCCATTGCCTGCGGGAGCGCTACCCGCAACGCGTGAGCGTTGCGCACCAAGGAGAAAATCATGAAACAATCTCTTTCAAAAATTACAGCGGTCTTCGCCACGGGCACGGCCTTCTTGGGCTCCTGTTGCGCGCTTCCCCTGCTTCTCCTGGGACTGGGAGCGGGGAGTGCCGGGCTCGCCACTGCGTTGACTCCGTTTCGACCCTACATGATCGGCATTACGCTCGTGCTCTTGGGAATCGCTTTTTATACGGTGTACGGATGCAAACAAACCTGCGAGGGCGAAGGAACCTGCGACGTAAAAAAAATTCGCGGGACCAAAATAATACTGTGGGTGGCTACGGGACTCGCCCTGTTTTTTCTGGTTGGCCCCAGCATTATTGCCCAATGCATTCTCTCATAACCACAAGGACTCTTTATGCCGAATCATGATCTGACAGGTGTCGATCCCGCATTGGGATTGATGAAGGAGTTTGCCAAGGTGACCCAAGGAGTCCCTGCGCATATTCAAAAGATGCGGCAGGAGACTATTTTCAAAGAGGGAGCCGTGCCGAGCAAATACAAGACTCTGGCCGCAGTCCTGTGGGCCATCAATGCCAAATGTGAACCGTGCATCCGTTTTTATATCCAGCAGGCCGCCAAATCCGGTGCGTCCGAAGTAGAGTTGGGAGAATTCCTGGCCGTGGGCGCCACGATGGGCGGTTGCGTCGGTGAGATGTGGGCACTCAAAGCCTACAAGGCTTATAAGGATACGACTGCGGAGAAAGACCAGGACGAATCCTGCTGTCAGGTTGAAAATCATTCCTCTTAAAGGTCTGTGCCGGAGGATTCCGTTCAGAGACACTCTCACAACACGCCTTCCCCAGGTTTGCAAATTATGACATAGCAGTGTGCATGCCCCGCCATATCGTCATTCATGGACATTTCTATCAGCCGCCGCGGGAAGATCCGTGGCGGTGGACGGTGCCGCGCGAGCCGTCGGCGGCACCGGCGCACGATTGGAATCAACGCATCACGAAAGAGTGTTACGAGCCGAATCATGCGGCGCGCATCTTAGGCCCGGCCGGTCAGGTGCGGCGGCGGCTCAACAACTACGGATACATGAGCTTCGACTTCGGGCCGACTTTGTTGGCGTGGCTGGAACAACACGCTCCTGCAGTCTATCAAGGCATCTTACAAGGCGACCGGGAGGCGCAAGCCCGCTTCAGCGGTCACGGCACCGCGATTGCGCATCCGTATCATCATCTGATTTTGCCGCTCGCGTCTTCCCGCGACAAACGCACGCAGTTGCTATGGGGCGTGCGCGACTTTCAACACCGCTTTCAACGCGCTCCGGAAGGCGTGTGGCTTCCGGAAACGGTCGTCGATCTGGAAAGTTTGGAGATCGCCGCCGATCTCGGCATCCGCTTTACCATCCTCGCGCCGCATCAAGTGCATCGCGTCCGCGCATTGAGCAGCGGTCATTGGCACGCACCAGCGCATCACGAGGCCGACCCGACCACACCATACGCATTGCAACTCCCGTCCGGCCGCCGCTTTCATGTATTTTTCTATCACGGCGGTCTGGCCCGCGGTGTGGCATTCGACGGCATGTTGAACGATGGCGAGGCCATGATCCGGCGCCTGCTCGGCGCGTTTTCCGAACGCCGCGCTTGGCCGCAATTAGTCCACCTCGCGACCGACGGCGAAAGCTACGGCCACCATCACAAGTTCGGCGAAATGGCGTTGGCCTACGTCCTCGACGCGCTCGAAACGCGCGGCGACGCCCGCTTGACCACGTATGGCGAGTTCCTCACAAAACACGGGCCGACACATCAAGCGGAAATTCTGGAACACACCGCGTGGAGCTGCGCACACGGCATGGAACGCTGGCGCAGCGACTGCGGGTGTTGCATCAGTCATCAGCCCGGATGGACGCAACAATGGCGCGCCCCGCTGCGCGCCACGCTCGACTGGCTGCGCGACGAACTCGATCCTGCGTTCGAACGCACCGCCGCGCGACTGTTAAAAGATCCGTGGGCCGCGCGCGACGACTACATCAATGTGCTGCTCGATGGCACCAACAATGGATTCACGACATTTTGCCACACCCACGCGCGCCACCCCCTCACCAGCACCGATCGCCATACCGTTCGCGCGCTGCTGTCGCTCCAATTTCATCGTCTCTGCATGTACACCAGTTGCGGTTGGTTCTTCGATGATCCCTCCGGCATCGAAACCGGTATCTTGCTGCTACACGCCGCACGGGCGCTGGAACTGGCTGCGGAGACGTGCGACCTCGATCGACGCTCCGCGTTTATGGATCGCTTGATCGCGGTAAAGAGCAACATCCCCGAGGCCGGCGACGGAAAAAAAATCCTGACGACGCTGCTCGCGGCGCGCGCGCACCCGCGCCGCCGACACGCATGACAACCGCATCAAAACAGGAAAACCGGCATCGGATCGGAACCCATTTCCACACGCAATGCCGGCGGATCAGGCACATGCAAACGGACAATCCCGGGCGCGTCGTCCAACATGATTTCGCGCGTGGGAAAATGCGGACACGCCAGTCCCAGCCATTGTTGGCCCCGTTGCCACAATTCCCACAACGCCACACGCTGCTGCGGCGGTGTGTCGGGATGACTGATATTGTCGAGGATCGACTCCGGATAACGGACCATGACGTTGAAGAGACTCGCCAGCGTTTCGTCGAGTCCATCTTCCGGATGACCGCGATTTAACAAGCCGTGATAGACGTTATTCACACCGTGATCCGTATAGTAAGAATCCTTGATCACGGCCAACACATCGAGCCGATCGACGGACGTCGTGAACAAAGCACCTAACTGATCGTACACGTGGCGACCGCTACAGGCCATCACATGGGGATCGGTCGGCCGTTCGGGATTGGACAACCACTCCGCGCCGACCACGCTTGCAGTGACCGGATCGAGCGATGCCAACTCGATCTCCCCGAAAATCGGCGGACACGGCGCCGACGCCGCACGCGTGCGCCACTCGGACTCCCGCCGTCTGTCGATCGCGTGCCCAAATTCATGCGTCAGTTCATCCAACGCCGTTTGCGGACGCGCCATTACGTGAATTTCGTGAGATGCCGAACTGTAATACGAAGAGATCCAATCGGGCGCGACCAACGGCGCTTGCTCGAACACAATGCGCTCCACTTCCATCCCAGGAAGACAGCCGTTGTATTGGTGCACCATACCGATGATGGCTTCGAGATCTGCGGCGCCGACATCGAAGCCGTCGTTGAATTCGAGTGAGAAGCCGTAGCGCGAACCGTCCGCGCGCGGCAACTCGCCTGCGTAGATGAGCACGTCGTCCGTCGTGGGTCGTGCGAACGTCAACTGTGCGCCGCTGAAGGTCGCCGCCAACACGCGTTCGTTGAACGACGTGGAGACGGGCCGCGGATCGAGACTCAACAGGGCCGTCAACCACATGGGATCTTCGCGACGCGTATCCCCCGGAGGAATGCATTCCGCACGGAGTCGCGCGTCTTGCACACAACGTCCGACCGCATCGCGTGGGCGACGATACGCGACCGGTTGCACCGCGACCTCGCCCAACACGTAATAATGCTGACTCACAGCGGCCCAGATCGCGGCGCGTTCGGGAGCGGTAAATTGTGTCGTGAGTGCGCGGCGAGCCGCTTCGAAATGCGCCAATTTTCCGCGCGACGCCGGTGCCCGCAATTGCGCGCCCCAGTAGTCAATGGCTTCCAACTGTTGCCAATAACGGAAGTTCTTTTTCCATCGATCGGCAATCGTAAGTAATTGATCGAACAAATCGCTGACGGGCTGAACAACGGCGGCAAACGGAGCCAGTGGAGCGACTGGCGGAAGCGGACAAGCGGCATTCGGATCTTCATCGAACCACGCGGGCTCCGCCGCTCCGCCTCCCCACGAGACGCTCACTGCGGCAAACCCATCGCTGAAGACACCAGTTGGTGGCATGTAAATTGTCCAGGCTGTTCAAAAAGGTCCAGATGCTAGGCGGACCGTCAACCCGCGACCGGAGCGTACTTGGTAGTACGTGAGGATCGCGGGTTGGCGGGCCAACGACGCAGGTGGGCCTTTTTGGACAGCCTGCTACCCTCCCCCGAGGCGTTCCAACTCCTGTTCATAATATTGTTGATACAACACGTCCCACTCCCGCGAGCCTTCCGGAACTTGTCGTTTCAGGCTCGCAATCTTGGCACGCACTTTTTCGTCGACGGCGACGTCGGCCACGACATAACGGATCATCGCCTTCTGCACGACACCCGCCAATTGTTGCGACGTGCCGGTTTCAATCAGGCGTTCGTGAAGTAAAGCAGTGGAAATTTTTTTGGCCAGGGCACTGATGCGATCATCCGATATGAGCATAGTGGGTGTTTTCGTGTACTACTACAATACGAAGCCGCGCTGTTTGGCAAGTTCCTTTTTGATGAGCTGGCGCGCTTTTTCTAAATCGAGATCCCGCCCCGCCGCCCCCAACAATCGCAACTGCTTGTCCAACAGTTTGTCTGCTTCGTCGTTCAACGTCCGCTCCGCCGCCAAATCCGCATGAATGGTCGCCGCAATGCACGTTTCAATCTCTCCCAGCCCGCCAGTGCACCGCAGCCCCGCCTCCGCTTGCAACGCCTTCGCAATCGCCCGCGCCACGCCGTGAATATGCTGTCGCCGCAGTCCCATGAACCGTGCTGTACACGACTTTGCCGGCGAGGGGTACTGAATTGTATCTTCGATGTCATCCGATCAACGGATTTACAACAGCGCGGCGCCGACGGAGAATCCCGCGGACCAGATGACGCTGCGAAGGATGGTCAGGAAGTACCGTTCTTCGTAACGGGCTTGGTTGGTAATGTACCATTCGAGCGGTGAGAGCACTGCCGTGCCGCCGAGCGCAAGACCGACCTGTTTCGCGGCTTCCTGCCAGGAAATTCCGTCGAGGCCATGCGTTCCGGCCTGATAGAAGAGGACATAGATCGCGGCCCAGATTGGGGCCACCACGAGGACACGTTTCCAAAAGCGCGCCTCCAAATCCGCGATGCCATCCAACCATGCCAGCACCTTCGGAAAGATCGTGGCATGCAATCCCACAAAGGCCGTCAGCGCGGCCGGCCGCCCCCAACCGTCGAGACCGTGCCCCAATTGCTCCGTCAGCAACGCATCTAACAACGGATACGTTGCCATGGCCTCCGTGACATAGACCGGCCAGGGATGATCCAGCATAGCCCGCTCCTGCCAGCGTACCAAGCGGAGACCGCGACCGTGTTCCAGCCGTGCCAGATAGCTGGCAGACGGGTCCTTGGTCGTTCCCTCACCGCCTTCCGCGTAAGCGGCAATCGCGAGCCGCTCCGCCCACGCGACGGTGTCATTCAACTGATTCAGCGCATCGCCATATTGCTGATTCAACGCCGCCCGCACTGCGTCGCGATCGTCCACTTTTCGTTTTGCGGCATGCACCTGCTTCGTCAACGTCGGGGCCCGCGCCTCCAGCAATTGCCATTTCGTCGCGCCCCAACCCGACTCGCCCCGCCAATACTGATTCACGGCGGTTTGGAGACGTTCCCGGTCCCGCACCAACTTGCGCCGATGGGCGTCCATAAGTCGCACATCGCGGTGGAGCGCGGCCTGCGACAGATCCCCCTTGCGCGCACGATCCAGCCGTTGCGTCGGACGGGGCCTGACATTGGCGGCTGCGGTCACTGAACGTCCCATGATGCGGCTTCCCCTCTGATATAGGTATCGGCCATTCGCGAGAAAAGTTGCGGAATTGTCCGCGATTCCGCTACAGTGCTGGCCATGCTTTTTTCCTTAGACGGTTTTCGCTGTTTTGCCGAAGTGCTCGGAACCGGGCACCCGCTGGTATGCATCCACGGCGGATTTGGCCTCGACCACAGCTACTTCCGGCCGTGGTTAGACCCGCTCAGCCGCGATTTGCAACTGATATTGCTGGACGTCCGCGGACACGGTCGTGGCGACCCGCTCCCCCGCGAATCGTTCCGGATCGACGCGGTCGTCGCAGACCTCGAGGCCATCCGCCAACAGTTGGGAATCGATCGTTGGGCGCTGCTCGGCCATTCGGGCGGCGGCTTGGTCGCCGGCAGCTACGTCGCTGCGCATCCCGAACGCACCAGCCATTTCATCGTCGTTGGCGGATTCCCTCAGTTTCCGTTTGTCGCCCCGCGCTGGATCGGCATGGCGCAACATCTCAAAGATCGCCGCATCCTGAACGGCTTCAAAATGTTCACCGACGGCGTCACCACCGATGTCGAATATCGTGAAGCGTGTCTGCGCATCGCGCCGCTCTTCTTCGCCGACCCACATCGTGCCGACGTGGCCCCATTCGAACGCATCATTTACCGCGTCCACCCGTTCCTCGAGGCCACCACCCGCTACAGCGGCTACGACGTCGGCCCACGCGTCACCGCCTATCGTGGCCCGGCGCTGCTGCTCCACGGCGATCAAGATTACCGCGTCCCCATCGTGGAGACCCGCAAGTGGCAAACCTTCCTCCCCCAAGCGCAACTCGTCACCCTCCCGGACGCCGGCCATTTCCCATTCATCGAACAAGGGCCGGAAATTTGTCGGATTCTCCACGAATTCGTGACCACTCAATAATTCACACTACGGACGCAACTTCTTGGCGCACCATCCGATAACAAGGCGGGAGCACGTATGCGCACAATCCGGGGGCATGGCCCGCGACCCATTGGGAAACAACGCCTGGCTGCACGGCACACGCCCGCGGACCGCACCGGAACCGCGGCGCACACCGGCCCTGCACATGCGCTCCCCGCCAAGTTTGCAGCCACGGGATTCGCCTCACCACGGCTCTGGCTCTGGATGGGAGCCACGGTCGCAGCCGCGGCATTAGCGCCGGACTCGTCGTTTGCGGCAGCCGGCATTCCGTTGTGGCTGGCGTTCGCTCCGGATGCGACACCGAAAAAATCCGCCACCGAGAGAGAGACGCCATCACGCACCGAACGGCGGCACGCGGCACGCGCCGGGAAGATCGCCACGCGTGTGTTCAGCGGAGCGATTCTCGGTCGAGGCGACGCCGGTTTCTTCGGCGCGCTGCGGTTGCTACGCGCGCAAGCCGCTGCGGTGAAGGACGCCGGACGACAGTGGGATTGTTGCCTCGGACTCGCGCAGGAGGCCGCGCTGGCACTCGATATCAGTCATACTGCGCTGGCGGAATCGGCCATTAATGCGGGACGGCACAATGCCGATCACAAGTATTCGTTCGTCGGCAAAGGCGAACCCGCGATGCGCGGCTATATTGCCACGCACGAAGCCCTAACAGCCGCGGCAACCCGGACCGTCCGCGAACCATTCGATTATCACGAAGCAGCGGTCCGTTACGAGCGAGCGGCAAGCCAACTCAGCGACAAATCGCTCGCGATGTTGATGTCGTGGATCTTTAATACCATCGGGACCCGCGGCCTCATGCAACCCGACGACACCTCGTTTGAGGAAACTGAAGCGACTCGGGACTGGCAGAGAATTGCCGCGTGGCGCGTGGGCGAATACCGCGCGCTGGCGTCACGCGCCAACGCCCGTGCCACGCGGTTCGCCGAGGATCCCGCAGATCCGCAACCACCGACTGCCGATGCCCTCCCACTCGAATTCGCGATCACCGACTTCGCCCGCATCCGCACGTCGGGCACATTACCGAAATTGCTGAAGGCGATGGGCCAACACGTCCATCGTCTGAAAACGGACAACAACATCCTGGAGGCGTTGCCGGCAAGTCGCGACTATGCCACGGCGCTGTTCCAAGCCGGACAATTTGGCCAAGCGCAGTATGTTTTGGAGACGGCGCTCGCGTGGGCGGCAGAGTTTCAGGCACGATGCGAGACCGGACAACACACCGCGCGGCTGTTCGGGATAGTCGAAGGCCAGATCCACGGGATGTCCGACGACTTCGCCGCTCGCAGTGACCGCTGGGAGGCGCAACAACGAGTCGCCCGAATCGAGATCGCGCAGCTCCACTTCCAACTGGGGCAACTGCTACAGAGCCAATGGCGACCACTGATTGCCGCAATGCACTTCGCGCAAGTGCGGCGCCTGCTCGCCGAGTCCCAAGACACGGCACGATCCAACGCACACGATTTCTTGCAAACCAAGGCCACGCAGTGGCAACTCGCGGCACTGGCCGAAGCGGGCATCGTCGAGCGCATCGAGGCATTGCGGGCGGAAACCTTGAGGTTAGAGGCCCGGGATCGTGCGAATGGCGATTGGACCGGCGAAGCGATCGAGGCGAAACGGCGCTGGAAAGCAGCGCTGGGCGAGGCCGACCTCTTCGATCTGGTTCCTATTGAGCCGGACCGACTGGAGCCCGCGACGGACGTTGACCTCTCGGGTCAAATCCACCACGCACGCCACGCCGTCGCCACGGAGCTGCTGCAGCAAGCCACGCACCACTTCGAATATGCCCGGCCGCAGATCGGGCTGGAACTGCTGCTGCTGGCCAACGAACATGCCGAGGCGATCGCCGACGCAACGCTTCAAGCAGCCATACAAGAAATCGTGTTCACGCACGAAGGCTCCATCCCGACAACGGTCCTCCGCCATTTCGTGGAAGAGTCCGGCGTCGGGCGCGAGGGCACCCCGGCAACACCAGTGCCACAAATCGACCTCAGCACGCCAACTGCAGGCGCCGTGAGCGCCGAAGCCTCGCCGCTCGAAGAGTTCGAGCCGAGCTAAAACGTCCCAATTCCGGGACAACGCATCCGGCAAATGGAACGGCTGCGACACCCGGCCCGGCCCGGCCCGAGCATCCCACTAAAACAGTTCGCCTTTTTTTCAGCCCCCGATTGGCACACCGGTTGCTCTCTTCATGATGATGGGGAGGACACGGCGATGTATCATTTAATAGGGCTCCAGGCGAATTTGGCCAACCTGCATATCTTGGCGGCACGGGCCGGCGTCTGCACGCCGCTCGGCATGGATCAACTCAAGAGTGCCTATCGGGCATTTCTCCAGACCTGCCAGCCGGCAGTCGTGCATCCGCCGATCTGCGCTTCGATCTTCGTGGACGATGCCGAACGTGAAATACAGCTCCTGAGCGTGTGGCCGGAACGCCAACGCGGCCTGCCCGTCTCCCGCACGTTGCGCCACGCGACGATCGAGCGGCTCCAACAGGCGTTGGTCTTCATGGCACGCCGCTGCGACGACCTGCTCACGTTGTTCGACCTGACCATTCATAGCATCGTCGTCCGGCAAGGAGCGCTCCCGATCCATGCGTCGCATGGGCACGCGCTCGGAGCACTGCTGCTCCCCGCCACTATCACCGACGTGCACGATTTGGCGGAGCAACTGATCCACGCCCTCACGCAGCAATTGGTTTCCATCGACACGCTCTGCACCCCGCACCACCTGACGATCCGCCGCGAACCGTCCCCGCACCGCTCTCCACTCCAAGCGGCCATCACCACGACCGAACTGCTGCTCTGCCGCGCCGAATGGCTCGGCGAACCGATCCACGCCCGCACGTACCCATCGACCCCGCAACTCTACCAACAGGCCCACGACCGGCTCGCCGCACTCGATCGATCCCTGCCGACCCGCCGGCCTCGACTTTCAGAACGTGGCAGCACCCTGATCCGTAATTGCGCCGCGCTGCTGCAAATGCTCCATGTCGAACCGCCGGCACTGCCGGACACGGCATTGGTCCAGGAGCCAGCCAAGAATTCCGTGACAAATCCCCTCCCATCCTGCTAATCGCCCCCCATGCTGCCGGTCTGTCCCAGTTGCGACCACGCCCTTTGCATCCTCGAGCTCCACGGCGTCGCGAGCGATTACTGCTACGAATGCCAAGGGCTGTGGCTCGACGCGGGCGAATTGGAATCGCTGCTCACCGCCACCGGCGCCGGCATAGACGATCCGCTGCTCCACGCGCACGAACTGCCCGCCACCAAGCCGCGCGGTCGCAAACGCCTCTGTCCGCGTTGCGACCAACGCCTGTTGCCGATTCAACCAACCGCCGCCGATGGTCGCCACGTCACATTGGACCGCTGTCCGCACGGACACGGACTGTGGTTCGACGCCGGCGAACTTACCCAACTGCTGGCGCTGTTTCCGGAAACGTCCGGTGCGGGAAAGACCATCGCGTATTTGCAAGATCTCCTGGGCAAATCGGTCACAGCAGAATTGGGGAGGACATTATGAGCGTATTGTTTCTCGGACTACTGATCGTCGTCGGCATCTTCATTCTCTGGGCCATCGGCGCGTACAACGGCTTAGTCCGCAAACGCAACGAGGTCGACAACGCGTGGGCCCAAATCGACGTGCAATTGAAACGCCGCACCGACTTGGTGCCGAATCTCGTGGAAACGGTGAAGGGCTACGCGACCCATGAACGCGAGACGCTCGACCGCGTCATTCAAGCCCGCAACGCCACGATGAACGCGGGCTCCGTCGAGCAGCGCGTCGCCGCCGAAAACGCGCTGACGGGCGCATTGAAATCGCTATTCGCCGTGGCCGAGGCCTATCCCGACTTGAAGGCCAATCAGAACTTCATGCAGCTGCAAGAAGAGCTGACATCGACTGAAAACAAAGTCGCGTACGCACGGCAGTTCTACAACGACCAGATCCTCGGCTACAACACCGCGATCGAGGTCTTCCCCACCTCGATCATCGCCGGGATGTTCCACTTTACGCGACGACAGTCCTTTGCGGTCACCACCGAAGCGGAACGCGAGGCCCCGAAGGTCAAGTTCGGGTGAGTCCCGTATGTGGGAGCAGATCCGCGCGAATCAGCGTCGCTCATTTTTCCTCATCGCAGGCATGTCCATCCTGCTCGTCGGCTGCGGCTTCACGTTTGCGGAAGTCTTCGCGCCCGGAGCCGGCCCGATCGGCCTGCTGATCGCCGCCGGTCTTTTGGCGATCCAACTCCTCATTTACGCCGCAGCGGGGCAATCGGTATTGCTCCAAGGACTCGGCGCCCGAGAATTGCCGCGTGAAGAATGTCCGCGGCTCTTCAACATCGTGGAAGAGATGCAGCTCGCGTCCGGCTTGCCCGTAGCTCCGAAAGTCTATTTAATCGACGACCCCGCGCCGAATGCGTTCGCGTTCGGCCGCAAACCGGAACAAAGCGGCGTCGCCGTCACCTCCGGCCTGTTATCGCGCTTGAATCGCGACCAACTCCAAGGCGTGATCGCGCACGAATTGGGTCATATAAAGAATCGCGACACGCGCTTTCTCATGTTAGCGGCCGTATTGCTCGCTTCAGTCGCGCTGCTGAGCGAAATCTTCTGGCGGATGCTCCGTTCCGGTGGTCGCGCCGGGCGCCGCAGCAGCGCTCGCGGCGGCGGTCAAGCCATGCTCATCATTTTGGCGATTGCGATCCTGCTCGCGATCTTCGGCCCCATAGGCGCACGGCTGCTCTACTTCGCGTGTTCCCGCAAACGCGAATACCTCGCCGACGCCGCGTCCGCCCAATTTACGCGCTATCCGGAAGGCCTGGCCGGGGCATTGGAAACAATCGCGACGACGAATCAGCCGATGGCGCGCGTCAACAAGACCGCGCTCCCGATGTTCATCGTCCATCCGTTGCGCCCGCTACGCGGCGGCCACAGCATCTTCGCCACCCATCCGCCGATCGACGAACGCATCGGGATCCTCCGCGCGATGGGCAACGCCTCGTTCCACGCCTACGACACCGCGATGCGCCAACTGCGGGGACGCAGCGCAATCGGCGCACACACGCTCGGCGCGGAGCAGACGCAACCGGAAATCCGCTCGGCAGCCGCGGAAGGCCCGGTGATGACCGCCCACGACGCGGCCCTCGGGACCTATGCAACGGCGGGTTATCGCGCGATCACGTGTGGCTGCGGCATCGCGATGAAAATCCCCCCGACCTATCCCAAGCCGACGATTCGTTGTATGCGGTGCGGCACGGCGCATTCGGTGGGCCGGAGACCAAGAACCATTTCATAAATAGTCCCGTTCATCAGAATAGGCGTACATTGGAGAAAACCCAGATAATCGATGGCGTGACACTCATCACACCGACCATTGATCCTCGATCCTCGAATAATTCCCTTCGGCGACCTATTTTAATGATTTAACACGTAGGTCGAGAACCCGACAAAAAAATCGATCATATTGAATCCGGATTTCCCTATCGCCAAGTTCGTGGCGTAGCAAATTGTCCACCGCTCATCCTCCGGTCCCACTACGTAATAAATCGGATCGGCAACCGCCAGTTTCGCGGTGAGCGGGACATTTTCTCGATAAGACGCCGACAGCACGCCGCAAAGTTCCGATCCGGAGGAGGCGAGCAACCAATTGCAGGACCCATCCGCGCACAAGCGCGCATAACAAGTATCTTCCTCGCCGACTTCATCGACAACGGCATAATCGATCGGACAACCGGTAATGTGATAAGTTTTATAACCCGCGGGATCGATGACTGGAATATTAGCGATCGTTGAAATGTGGCAGGGAGTCGTGATCGCCGACTGTTCCTTGATCTTCACATACAATGTCTTCCCGGCCGTCATTTCTTGTGGCAGCACGGTCGCGGGCGGCGCCGGCAGGCCGCGGATCATCTGGTCATCCCGCTTTTCCCTAAATCGACCGAAAAACTGCTTCGCCGCGTCGTGCAGGGATGTCGGCGGCGCCGATGACGACACCTTTTGTTCTTTGGCCGCAAATCCCGGCGAAGGCACGGATGATTTGACCTTCTGGAGATCTTCGCCCGACGGCGACGCGAATGGTTTGGTCGTCCGGTAATCTTCGCGAGGCGTCTGGGGAGGTCCCTGCTGGGAACGCGCGACCCGAACGGCTCCCATCAACAAGAGAGCGCCGACACAACAAAGCCACCATCGCGAACGTATCGTTCTCATCGGAACCTCGACATCTATCCGGCATGATTCGACGCGTGGCTACGCAACCATGATAACGTCCAACCCCAGCGAGTCGAAGGCCACCCCGGGGCTTATTCTGTTGGGGAACAGCACCACGTCATCGCCCCCAACGACGTCTTCGCCTGACTCGGTTTTGCACGATAGCCAGGCTTGAGACAAATTTTATCAAATATGTTCGTGAACGAATCTTTCGTTCCACAATCGTAGCGTCGGTTCGGTTTCTTGTAAATGATAGTGTTCGGCGTAAGTCCTGGAAGGCACAGGGCACCATTTTCCACGGCCGACGAAAACTCCTTGTATGTGATTGAAGAACCATTCTCGTTACACTTGTACACTCCGTACCACAGCGACGAATACTTAAACCCCGGCAGACAAGCTCCCGGCATCTCTTCAGGAAACCAACGCATATAGCTGCATCGATACTCAATACAGCGTTCCGCCTCTTCGAGCGGTTGTGTGTCGCTATCGATACTCGCATCATATGCCGAGTGACAGAGTGGTCCGGTGTATTCCGCCGGTTTGGCCGGCGTCTCAGGAACAGGCGTGGGAACCGGCGCCGCTGTCGTCGCTGTAGAATCCGGTGGTGGCGGTGCACCGGGCGTGGCCGCCGTCGTTCCGGTGTTTTGCCACCACTCCGTTACGGTCTGTTTCAGCGCGGCGAGTTTCTCCTTTAATTGGCCCCCGGTCTCCGTATTCGCCACCGCGCTCGCCTGCTGGAGCAATGAGTCGATGGCGCCATTGACCTGTTCCACCAACTGCGCATCGGTCATTCCGCTCAAGAGCCCATTGACCTTGTCTAAGCCCTCTTGCAGCGAGGCCACGACTCCCTCCTCCTGCACCTGCTGGACAATTCCCTTCGCCTGTTGGACCAGGTCATGAGCCTTCTGCTCGAATTTAGTCCCCTTGAGCTTGGCCACCGCGCCCTTCAACGAGTCAAGTTCACCACCCACTTGCTCCTTCAAAAACTTTTCAATCTCTGCCGGTGTCGCCGTGTCGAGCGTCTGCTTCACCTTGGCGGAGAGTTGACTTAAGCCATCGTCGAGCAAGGCCGCGACATCTTTGTCTTTGAGGTCTTTCAACAACGGAGAAAAATAATTCAGCTTCTCTAAGAGGGCCTCCGCCGCCGGAGTCCCCAGCGCCTTGAGCTGATCCTTGACGTGGTCACTGACCTTATCGAGAGAACCGACCGCCTTGGTCACGAGCTTCGAGACTTGAAATTCGTCGTACAGCGCCTGGATCGAACCAAGTTTCTGCTCGATAAAGTCTTTGACCTCCCCGCCGTCGAATCCGTTGAGGAGACTCTTTAGCTCATCAATCTTCCCTTGCAACGAATCGACGACGCCATTCTGCAACATCTGGTTCAACGCCTCTTCAAGGGCCTTAAGTTTTTGGTCGAGATCGATGGAAAGGGCCGCTGAAAGATCCTGATCGGTCAATCCGGCCAATGAATCCTGGAGTTTCTTGATCTCGCCCTGCACATCGGCAATCAAACTCCCCTGTTTTGCGGCTTCGCCTTGGAGCGCGTTTTCCAAGTCCGTGGACAGTTGATCCTTCAGCTCATCTACTTTTCCCCCTAATTCCCCCATCGATTCATCAATGCCCGATTTAATATCGGTCGCCGCTTGATCCATCTGGGTTTCCATTTCCGCTTTTAAGTCATCTTTAATATCACTGGCCGCATCTTTCGCCGCCTCCTTCAAGACACCGGAACAACCCACTCCCAACATCCAACAACACGCGGTCAGCAGATAGATCCACGAGCGAATTTTGCGCTCCATATCCCCTCCTTTGGGTGACAGCTCACCGTGAGAATGCAATCGGCATTCCAAAAAAAAACGACGATATTTTCTGCATATGGAACATGCCGGATTCAAATCCGGCACCGCCGGCCGTTCATAATGAGAATTTTTTCGTACAATTGCACCTGACAGCGATCAGCTCCACGGCGCCGCTCCCACCGGTCATCTCGTCGCAATGAACGGATTTCTGATCGCCAATAGCGCGATCCGATGCTACACAACGCGCGTATGCTCTGGCCCTTCATCTTGACGGTCATGTTCAGCGGTGTCAGCGTCGTCCTGCTCGTCGTGCTCCTGCGTCGCCGACCCGTACTGGATGTCAATCCACTCCAACCGCAATTCGAGTCATTGCGGAGCGGGCAAGCGGCCGTCGCGCAAGCGTTGCGCGATGAATTGGCGACGCATCGCGACGCCGCAGCAAATCAAGCACGCGGGCTGCGAGAGGAAGTCAGTACGGCGATGAAAGGCGTCGCCGATTCCTTGCTGAAACAAGTCAGCGAAGTGGCTCGCACCAATGAACAGCGGTTAGAAACCGTGCGCAACGCCGTGGAGCAACAATTCGTCGCGATTCGCGCCGACAACGCCATTCAGCTCGAAGCAATGCGCAAGACCGTCGATGAAAAGCTGGCGGGCACATTGGAACGCCGCTTGGGCGAGAGTTTCCAACTCGTCAGCGAACGACTGGAGCTGGTGCATAAAGGACTGGGAGAAATGCAACAGCTGGCCGCCGGGGTCGGCGATTTGAAAAAAGTCCTCACCAACGTCAAGACCCGCGGGACCTGGGGCGAAATCCAACTCGGCAATCTGTTAGAGCAAGTCTTGAGTCCCGAACAATTTGCGCGCAACGTCGCGCCATATCCGCAAAGCAGCGAACGGGTGGAATTCGCCATCAAACTGCCGGGACACGGCGCCACGCGTGAGGAAGTCGTGTGGCTCCCGATCGACTCGAAATTTCCGGCCGAAGATTACCACCGTCTCGTGGAAGCGACGGAACGTGGAGATCTGCCGGCCGCAGACGAAGCGTGTCGACAGTTGGAGATTCGCTTCAAGGCCGCAGCGAAAGAGATTCGGGACAAGTATCTGCATCCACCGTACACGACCGATTTCGGCATCATGTTCCTTCCCACCGAAGGACTCTTTGCGGAGGCCTTGCGCCGACCGGGTCTGCTCGAGTTTTTGCAACGCGAATATCGCGTGACCGTCAACGGACCAACGACGTTGGCGGCCTTTCTGAATAGCCTCCAAATGGGTTTCCGCACGCTCGCGATCGAAAAACGGAGTTCCGAGGTGTGGCAATTGCTCGGCGCCGTCAAGACCGAATTCGGCAAGTTCGGCGGCGTCATCGAACGCGTACAAAAGAAGCTGCATGAAGCGACGAGTACGATCGACGACGTCGCCGTCCGTTCCCGCGCCATCGAAAAACGGCTGCGCACGGTCCAAGAACTCCCCGGCACCCACAGCGCGCTGCTGCTGGGTGCGACCCAACCCGTTCCGATCGAGGCCCCACTCGATCGCGACCCCACGGCGTAAAGCGCTACAGTGCGCGGATTTCCGCAGGATGCATCACAGAGTTTGCAACCGGCCGCCGGTATCGGTACCATTATGACGATGAGGCCTCGCTCCAGCTGGCCGTTTCTTCTCCTCCTCTGCCTTGCACTGACCGGGTGCGGAGCCGCCGGGGTCCCGACCGATGGCGGCGCAGCCGGCGTCCCGACCGGTGGCGGCACCACGACGCCGGTCCCGATTGAACTCCCAAGTGCCGCGATGACGATCGAAGACGTCCCACGCATCACCGGACCCGTCGTGAGTGGGAGCGTCAGCGCCATTTCGCCCGCGCCACAGAAAACACACGACCGCACGACACCGACCGGCGTGCCGATTGCGCAGTTCACCGACGCCGACTTCCCGGCCGGCAGCAGCCAAGCCGCGTGTCTCATTGCCAACGACGTCCAGCTCAATCTCGCCGCCGCATCAGAGGCCGATTATTATCTCTGCCTCGTGCAATATGCGTTCGCGACTGCGGGCACGGAACAAACCGCCGCCTACTACGACGGCGCGTATCATGTCTTTCGCTTGGCTTGGAGCGGTGGCCAAGGAGCGGATCGGATCCGCGTGCTCCTCGATCGGGACAGCGACGTCATCACCGATTTCGAATTGTTCGTCTGTCGCAACACCACACAGATCTTTCACACCCGCCAGCAGCGCAACGGGACCGCCCTCACGGGCACCACGGTTTTTGTCAATCCCGACGGATCCTTCAATTACGACGTCGCCGTCAACGCGACCGTCAACGACGAACATCAATATACCAGCAAACAGATCGCGACCGACATCAACCAAAATTCCAATGGGGCGATGTGGTGCGAATCGAGCATCACTCAAACTGCGAGCGACCTCACCGAAAACGGCTATTGTTCAAATCTCTCCGGCAGCACAACCACGACGGCCCGGTCCTCTGCCGCGCTGACCATCCTCGATCACAATGATCCCGACACACCCGCCACGTACGATGTCCACAATTTAGCCATCGGCGACGGCGCGGCAATCATCTGGCGCCCCGACGCCACATCGCAGGTCCTCCAAGGATGGACCTGGAACAGCAGCGTTCTGGTCCCCGATCGCGCCAGTAGCTATCTCGCCGACGTCCGCACGCAAACGCCGCCCGAGGCCGCAGCCCAATTCACGATCGACTTCGACAGCAGCCAAACATGGAATTGCAGCGGGACCTCGGAACTGACGCTGGAGGTTGAAGCCGGCGCCGCGTACGACGCCTGCGGCCGCTATTTGGACATCTTTTCGCTGGAACACACCTCGTGTGAAAATGCCGACGGCACGTCCACGCCATAGCCATGCCCCAATTGACATTCGCCGACGACTCCGCTAGCGACGCCGCATGTTGCAACGAACACTGACTCTCGTGTGCAGTCTATTGGCCCTTTCCGGCCTGGCGCATGCGACCACGCCATCAGGAAAGGACATTGCCATGACCACCGCGCCCCGCGCCACGTTTAGCGAACCAAAGGCCTCCACCGTGCATGCCGAGAAAAAATATACCGCCACTATCCAGACCGCGAAAGGCAATATCGAAGTGGAACTCTTCGCAAAAGAAGCGCCGCTCTCAGTCACGAATTTTCTGCAACTCGCGAAGGGCGGATTCTACGATGGCCTGACGTTTCATCGAGTCGAACCCGGCTTTGTCATTCAAGGCGGCGACCCCGCCGGCAACGGCACTGGCGGCCCCGGCTATACGATCCCGGCGGAGATTCATCATAAACACCTCAAAGGCGCCCTCGCGTGGGCCCGCACCGGCGACAACGTCAACCCGCAACGCCGCTCCAGCGGATCGCAATTTTACATCACACTGGCCGCGACCGCGTTCCTCGACAACCAATACACCGTGTTCGGCCAAACGACCAAAGGGATGGACATCGCCGAACAGATCCGGCCCGGCGACAAGATTGTGAAGATTACGATCACGGAGCAGTGATCAGTCGATTGCCTCAAGCCGGACTTTCGTGTGGCCCTGCCCGATAAATTGGAGTTGCCGCGCAGCTTCATGCGACAAATCGACGATCCGACCGCGAACAAACGGCCCGCGATCGTTCACGCGGACCACAATGCTCCGATCATTGGCGAGATTGGTCACACGCAATTGAGTGCCGAATGGCAAATGCCGATGGGCACAAGTCATCGCCCGCTGATTGAACCGCTCGCCACTCGCGGTGCGGCGTCCATGAAAATACCGCCCATACCACGACGCCGAACCAGTCGCATGATACGAACGGGCCGCTGCGGGAGCATGCGATTGCATCCGATGATGCGCCTGCTGCGCACTGCAACCAGCCACCAATGCACTACAGGCAGCGAGAACAACCACAAATCCATGAGTGAAGCGCATTCGGCGTCACTACTTCTCCATTGTGCATTTTGCAATTTGATTTTGCCTTGCACCCTCCGCGCCGCTATTCCCGATACGTCAGCCGCGCTGCGCCCACCCCGAGCTTCCCTTCAATCACAAACGCCGCTTGAGGATCCGTGCGCAACTGATTCTCAAAACGCCCGACGCCGTGCCGCACGGCCATTTTGGCCACGGTCTCCTTCGGAAACGCCAGATCCATCCGCCCCGTAGCAACCGAAAAGGCCACCCGCCCGCGCGTCGGCGCTTCGGTCCACACCACGTCGACTTTTCCAGTCCCAACCTGTAATTCCGCATCCGACGTCGCCAACGTCCCCTCGATCCGCCCGGTGCTCGCCTTCACACGCACGTTCCCGCGCAACGCGGCCAATCGAATCGTGCTCGCGCCGACATCAGCATCCAGCGCCACAGTGTCGGGCATCGTCACTTCAATATCGACATCGCATTGCAACCCACGCAGCAGCCCATGCCGCGCCTGCACCACGAAGACGCCGCTCCGATTCGCATCGACATCGGTCAGGCATTTCGCCCCGCCTTTATGATTCACCACATTGATCGTGATCGTGTCGACATGTTGCAGCCCCGTGACCTGCACCAACCCTTCGCGCTGCGCAATCCGCACCGTATGCACGCCGCTGGCCGGAAAGCTGCGCCCCGTATCGACCTCTTCCCCCCACGCCGACAGCGCCGAGAACATTAGAACGATCACGATAAAAGACCGAATCCATATTGTCTTCATAACCCCTCCTTGATTACAAACGCCTAATGGACCTCCCCCCAACCGGCAAGCAGATGATCATCCGCAGCCCACGCCGTCGTCGCACCATGGCAGTGCAAGTCAGTGCCGGCGGCACCGTGACCGTCCATGTCCCACGCCGCTGCAGTAACCAAGAGGTCGAAGAGTTTCTGACCGCGCGGCGGGACTGGATCGAGCGCACCCGCGCCCGCGTCGTCGCGCTCCACGCCCGCTATCCGAAACGCACGCTCACTGCCGATGCGACAGTCCCATACCTCGGCACGGAATATCCGCTCGCGGCCATCTTGAACGACCGCGTTGACTCCGATTCCGGAGCACGCGCCACGCGTCTGATCACGTGGTACCGGGCCGAGGCACTCCGCCATCTCACCACCCGCACCCACCACTTCGCCGCGCAACTCGGCGTCACACCCACCCGCATCGCGGTTCGAACCCAGCACCGCCGTTGGGGCAGCTGCTCCCCAAACGGTCGCATTTTCTACAACTGGCGATTGATCCTCTGTCCACCGGCGGTCATCGATTACGTCGTCGCGCACGAAGTCGCGCATTTGCGCCACGCCAACCACGGCCCCCGCTTCTGGCAAACCGTCGCAGCGCTCTTCCCCGATTTCACCGCCCACCGCCGCTGGCTGCAAACCGACGGGATGGCGTTTGTGATGGTGGTCTGAACTCTGAGACTCACATCCCGTACGGATACGTCTGGTAATCGGGGATTCCACTCTCGCGCACGTGGCGCAACGCCTCACCGTAGCTGCGCAGCATCTGGACCGCGTAGCCGAGACGCGCGCGGATATATTCGTCGTCCGGCGAAGCGGGCGTCGTGGGGTCATTCAACATGTCCCCGACTTGGCGCACGATCACATGTTCGGGGATGTAACAAAATGCACAATTTTTGTAGCTGCTGGTCCGGAGTTCATTGACCGGATACGCGCCGCCGCGACTCGCGGAGACCGTGACGATCAGCCCCGGTTTGTTGCCCAATTCTTGCGGCGTGCAGAAGAGAAAGAAATTTTTCAGTCCGGCCGGCACCATGCCACTCCACTCCGGCGAAACCACGACCACCGCATCGGCACTGCGCAGCTCTTGTGCAATCGGACCCCACAGCGTCTTCCACTGTGCGGCCTGCGCCCAGACGCCCTCGTCCCACAGCGGCAGCGGGTTGTTCGCCAGACTGAACAGATACGTCGTGTCGGATGCGCACTGCATTGTCACGACGTGCTGTAGATACCGCGCCACCTTGGCCGACTGCCCCTCTTTCCGATGACTCCCACTGATGATCGCGATTTTCATGGCATCCTCCGCCGCTGTGAATTTATTGTCTCCGCCGATCGACGACCAACAAAAACTTTGCCGACGCAGCACCCGGATTCCGAATCACATACCCACACGCCGCGCCGCTGCTATCCAATAAGAGCGCCTCGCCGGCCCGCACCGTATCGTGACGTCCTTGGCAATGGACCTCGACTGCCCCGCCGGTCACATAAAAAATCTCGCGCGTCCCGGCGCCGCAACTCCCCGCTTCACCCGTGGAACCGCCAGGCACCATCTCATACTGCAACAACTCCAGCCCCCACTCCGGCAATTCCGTACTGAGACTGGTGCGCGTCACGCCGCTTAATGTGTCCGCGAGCGTGGCCATCTCTTCATGCCGAATCAGCCGGCGCTGCACCCCTTCCGGCTCCGCCACTAACCTCGTAAGTGGCACCCCGAGTGCGGCCGCAATCTTACACAACAACCCAATGGTCGGACTCGCCACCCCCCGCTCGATCTTCGACAGCATCGCCCGACTCACGCCGGACCGCGTCGCTAGTTCATCCAATGCAAACCCACGCGCGGATCGCAGCTCTTTGATGCGCTGATGAATCGGAGGGATCGTGGCTTCCATGATAATTTAGTAGAAAAATATTCACTATAATACTTGACTTCATCTACTTTAGTATACATAGCTCTACCCAACACGGGAGGTCGATGTCAATGAAAACGTCCGCGGCGTATCTTACTTTGACCCTATTATGGAGTGGCTCCTATCTGGCCATTCATTACATCTTACAAGTCTATCCCCCATTTCTGGCCGCAGCCGCCCGCATCGGCATTGCATTGCTCATCCTCACGCCATTGGCCATGCGGCATCGCTTCGGGCTCCCGGATCGAGCGCGTTTGATCGGCCCCGCGCTGCTCTCCGGCCTTTTCACGATGGGCCTGGCCTGGGCACTCCTTTTTTGGGGGGAACAGCAGCAAGTCGCCCCCGCGGTAGTTGCCGTGTTGAACGCCGCACAGCCGCTGATGACGATGCTCACCGCGCCGTTCTTGGCGCGCCGCCAAGGCCAATTCAGCGCCATGCAACGTTTCGGCATCTTGTTAGGATTCGGCGGAGTGGCAACCGTCTTTTCGCCCCAACTACAGGGGAGCGACCTCGGCGCACTCTTCGGGATGCTCGCCATCCTCGGCATGGCCGCGTCATACGGAATTGCCGCGCACCTCACGCGCACGCTGACACAACAGTGGAGCGGCTCGGTCATCTTTGTTTGGCAAGCCAGCGCGTCCTTGCCGCTGTTGCTGGGACTCTCCTGGTGGAACGGCGAAATGTGGCCAACGACCATTGCCGTGTTGGCCAGACCCGCTGCGACCGTGGGACTCCTCTATCTCGGTCTCGGTTCCACCGCGCTCGCGTTTCTGCTCTGGTATTTTCTGTTACGCCGCGTCGGAAGCACCATCGCCAGCACCGTGACCTACTGCATGCCGGTCGTTTCCATATTGCTGGACAGTCTCTTCTTGCACCGCCTGCCACCACTCCCTGTCTTAGTCGGCGCGACCGTCATCGTCGGCAGCGTAATCTTGGCCCGACATCGACCCACGTGGAAGACTGCTATGACCGCCACTCCACCACGGTGCAGCACCCGCGTCGCATGCGCTGGAGGTGCGGCATGACCTGCTCCAATAAACATACTTCCGACACGATCCGCACGCTGTTCGACCGCTGGGCCATAACCGGCAAGGATGAGCGGGCGGCACAAGATCACGCCCTCGTAGTCTTTCCGGTATTGGACGCACTCGACTGGCAACCGACCGATGCGTTACTCGATATCGGCTGCGGCAACGGCTACGTGATTCGGCATTTGGCGCCGCGCCTCCCGCACGGGTCCGTCACCGGCCTGGACCTCTCGGCCGCAATGTTGGCGAACGCGCGCGCGATGACACAACTCAACATCCCGACGACGTGGCGACATGCCGACTTCATGTCCTGGGACGCAGGGCCTACGCGCTTCGATAAAATTTTCTCGATGGAGGCGTTTTACTATTTCTCCAACGTCGCCGCCGCGATCCGCAAGGCCGCGTCGCTGCTCCGCCCCGGCGGCACGTTCATTTGCATCGTCGACTTTTACACCGAAAACCCCGCCAGCGCCTCGTGGCCGTCTCCCTCCGCATGCGGCGTCCCGATGCAACGACATGCAATGGCCGAATGGGCCCAGATGTTCCGTGACACCGGACTCACGCACGTCACCCAGCAACAAGTCCGCTACCCGGTCGAACAAGCGACCGAGACGTGGCAACGTGAGGTGGGGTCATTGGTGACGATGGGCACGCACGCCCTGTAACGCCCATCAACGCATCCTGCTTCGCACAAGCGCGAACTTTACCATCGAGGAGGGGACGGCGTGAGCAGTCGCATCCCCGCCTGCTGGGGATCAAACGTCGGAGGAAAGAGTGTCGTCGTCGAATAGATGGCCCCGGCGAGATGCAAGGGGTCGTTCCCGGCGCATCCATTGCCCGATAGAAATTTAGCGGCCGAGAGATCCAAACCGGCGAGCTCTGCCCCCTCCAGGCGAACGGCGGCGAGTCGCGCCCCTCTAAAACGAGCCCAGAAGAGTAGGGCGTGCCGCAGGTCGGGGGGCTGCGCCCCGGTGGAACCGCTTGTCCCGTTGGCCTTCCGTGGGGCCAAAGTCGATCCAGAAAAATCGGCGCGCACAACTGCGGAGGCCAGCGCAATCCCGTCCAACGGATTATATCTGCGCTTGCGCCCCCAACCGCGCAGATCGAGTGCGCGGGAGGGGTCGCCGACGAGCAACCCGGACCAATTGATCCGGGCACTTGGCTCCTGCTCCAGGAGCGGGACGACCGGATGCAGCGTTCTATTTGCATGCGCGAGGGCATAGTACGACGGGCGGCTGCCAGCCACCCGCACGCGCACAGCAGGGTCTGGGATCCACTCCTCAAGCGCAATCTCGGCCCCAAAGAGTCGACGAACAACGACAGCCATTCGCAGCATCCGCGTGACCTCGGCAAGTTGCCGTTCGAGCGGGTGTGCGTCGCCCAGCAAGAGTTGCAATCCGGCAAGGGCCCGCGCCGCCGCCTGGATCTCGCCGCGCGCCGCGTAACGCACGTCCGCTGCGACATCCGTCGTCCCAAGGTCCGCTAAGAGGTCGGTGCGATGCCCATAAGCCCAAAGACCGTCGAGGGTCGGACGATTCGGATTGGGGCCCTGCTGCAACTCCCGTCGCGTCTCGACCCAGAGCTCGCGCAGCGCCTCACGCTGCGACTCGTTGACGATCGTATCGATCGCCTGCAGGGCCTGTGACGCAAACACCCAATACGGAGCGGTTGGATCCCGAAAGAACTCCCCGAGCCGCCCCATGACGGACGGCGCCGCCCGCGCCACGGCCTGCGGAAGCACCGTCCCGATCGGTCGACAGGCCGCGATCATCTGGTCGATGGCTCGGCGTCCGGCCGTCACATGCTGCTGCACCCGAAACGCGGCCAGCTGCAGCGCCTGCGTGTCCTCTTTTCGCAGCGGCACGGCCTCGAGTGGAAAGTGGGCCACTAAGCGACCCACTGTGTCGCGCGATAATTCTTCATCGAGAGAGATCCGATCGGCCCGAATTTTCCGGGCGACTGTCTCCGTATGCGGCGATCCGGGCCCCAAAACCACCCGTGCCACGGCCCGCGGCTCCGGCCAAATCCTTCGTTGCAACCGCATCCCCGTCTGTCCCATATACCCTCATCCTTGTTTCGGCATCGACCCCCGCGCCGGCGATCCGCCGCAGCTAGCGGGTCGGCGGCATGTTGTGGATGACGGCGATCAGGTAATCCGGCCCCATTCAAGCTTCCTCCAGTCAAGCGAACGACGCGCGACAGGCAACACAGAATCGAGTATAGAGAGTCCCAATGCAACGCACGATCGCCATTGGGGCTGGGTTGGGGAGTGGGGTGTTGGTCGCGCTGATGATGCGATTGAATGCCACGCTGGGAGAGCACGTCGGCGTCTTAGAATCGTCCGTGATCGTCCATGTCGTCGGGTCGCTCTTTGCCATGGTGTTGTTGGCGCGCTTGCCACTGACGACGTTTGCGCGACGGCTGCGGGCCACGCCGCGTCGGCTGTGGATCGGGGGCGCGCTCGGGTTAGTCATCGTCGCGGGCGGCAATTGGGTGATTCCGCCGCTGGGGCTGGCGCTCGCGTCAGCGATTGTGATTACCGCCACGCTCGGCTGCTCGCTGGTGGCGGATCATTGTGGGTGGTTCGGACTCGCACGCTTTCCGATGACCGCACGCCGTCTCGCCGGCGTCGGATGCGCGACCCTTGGCACGATCCTGATTGCGCTGCGACTGTTATGATCGCTCTCTATGTCATCCTGACGATCGGCAACGGAGCGCTGATCACCATCTCTCGATCGCTCAATAGCGCGCTCGGGACACGAATCGGGCATTTGGAAGGGTCATTGGTCAATCATCTGGGCGGAATGCTCTGTGGCGCTGTACTCCTGATCGTGGGAGTGCGAACCGGGACGTGGCATGGCGGTCTGCCGTTTTACTATTACCTCGGCGGCTGCTGCGGCGTCATCTTGGTCGCGGCCAGCAATTACGCTATTCCCCGCGTCGGGAGTGTCGTGATCACGATCCTCCTGACGATGGCCCAACTCACCGCAACTGCATGGATGGATCACAACGGCTGGCTCGGTGGCCGCGTCATCCCATTTCGCTGGACCACACTGTGCGGCATGGCACTGCTGATCGGCGGTGCATTGTTGACGCATCCGAAACCCAGCACGCGATGGAACGTCACACCGCGGCAGCCATCCCCATAAGCGCATCCGATGGGGACAGGTACCGTCAAACCATTGAAAAACGGGCATCCGACGGTACCTGTCCCCATCAAATGAATTTGGCCTTGGCATCGGCGGGGCGGAACATTATACGGACTACATGTCTACTTATCCCAACTACTATGACTTGCTCGGCGTGGCGCCGAATGCGCCAGTGATGGCGATCCGGAAGGCCTATCGCGCGCGGATGCTCAAACTGCGCAAACACCCCGATCTTGGGGGGTCCAATGATGGCGCGGTCTTGTTAAACGAAGCGTACGCGGTCTTGAAGGACCGGGAGCGGCGCGCCGCGTACGATCGCCTGTTTCTCGCGACGATCGCGGAACCGCTCGCGACCGCGAAACCGGCGCGCGCGGCAGGTCGGGAGCGCCGACGTGCGACGCGGGTCGGATACGCGGGCCATGTGCATGTGCGCGTTGGACGGATCGGCGTCGTTCAACCAGGCCAGTGTCGTGACCTCTCGACTGGCGGCCTGTGTCTCAAAACTGTCGCGGCGTTGCGCCCCGGCACTGCGTTGGGGCTCGTCTTCGCCGACGATCCCGGGCTGATGTTGGAAGGCGAAGTGCGTTGGGTCCGTCCGGTGCCGCAACGCTTCGGCGCGATACTGTACGAAGGCGGCGTGGAATTCACCGACGTCAACTTGCTCCGGTTTCAGCAATTCTGCGAACGGCTGGGGTTGCAAAACGAATTGGCTCAATCGCCGACGGAACGCTCAGCCCGACGGTAGCGTGGTCCGCTGACGTGGCACGCCGCGCAACCGCACGGCGCCATCTTCCGCCGCTTCCAGTGTATGCGGCAGTAGCGCAAGATCGTTTATGTTAACGCGCTCCGCGGTCACGACTTCTGGTTCTGCCAACGCGCGCCACAACACCAAGGCCCCGAACCCGAGACTCTCAAGTGGTCGGGCACCAATATGACTGAGTTGGCCGCCTACACCGTCAAACAGCGGCGATGCGTGGAGTCCAAAAAACGTGGGCACCCACGCCAGAGCCAAGTCGAGTGGACGACCTGGAAGTGCGACTTGATGGGGAACCGTGTAGACGGCGCCCACTAAGCGATGCGACGCTGCCTGTTGTACTCTGGCCAGTGGAACGGCCTGCACTAATCGACCCAGCAATTCGAGTTCTTCGCACTGCGCTTCCAACTGCGCCGTCAGCTGCGGCGCCCACTCCGCCACAACACGGTCGCTGGGATCAACCGCTGCGCCCGGGCCATCGGGCCGCGGAACGGAGGCCCGGCCGTCTCTGGCCACGTGCGCCACTCGATGGCGAAGAGTCGCCATTTCTCGCGGATCGATACGCGCGCCATCCAGCACGAGTTGGAATGCAACGGGGTGCCCCTTGGCACACGCTCCCGATCGGCGTGCGATCGTGGCTCGAACCACTGCGGTTTCCAGCTGGACCACGTGCGGCACGATCTCCCGCGCCACCTGTCGCAACGCCGCACTTCGGCGCGCCCATCCAGGAAGTTCTCGCACTGCGGAAAACCGTGGCTGACTTGGCGCTGTCCTCATACGTCTATCCTCCGTGATTCGTCACAGCCGTTTCCATTCCGGAACGGCTCGCTGATCAAGCCGATCTTCGTCTCGACGTCACTGATGGCGCTCATGCGTTGAAGAATTACAGACGTTGCTCGTACAGGCGGTAGGCCTTCTGGCGCTGGCTCCCAGTAAAGACGGCCAAGTCGTTCATCCCTTTATTCGAGCCGAGGATCCAGCTGATTTCGCCGTAGGTGTAGCCGGCCACAACGGCGCGCGCAAACGACTCGCGAAGCAGCAAACAGCCCACACCATGTTTTTGATATTCGGGGAGAATGGCGATGGCGTACCCACGAATCCCTTGAATGCGGTTCCGGCAGCGCCACATACGATAGAACCCCTTGGGGAACAGGCGTCCGTTACAATCGGCGAACAGGTCATTGAAGTTCGGCAAGTTGATCACGGCCCCGACCGGACGCCCGGCCACTTCGGCGATGAGGATGATGCGCGGATCGGCAAGCAGGCGCAGATCGTGCGCCATTTTTCGCGCATGTGCGGATGAAAATGGCACGAAGCCCCAGTTATTTTTTAGGCCCTCGTTGAACAGTGCACGGAGCAGTTCGGCTTCGGCATAAAGCCGATCCATTTGGATTTCTCGCACCTGAAATTGCGGAATGCGGTCCGCAACCGCCGCGCGCTCGATGAGGGTCGATGGCAGCGGATGGTCTTTATCGCCCCGATACGCATGGAGATCCATGACCGTTTGCAGTCCGGCCGCTTCCATTTGTGCTGGATAATACGGTTTTGAGTAGGCCATCATGAATGTGGGACGATGCTCAAAACCTTCCGTGAGAAAACCGGGCGCCGGATCTTCGAGTCGAAAATTGCATGGGCCGACCATTTTTTGCACGCCACGCACGCGCAGCCACTCGCTCGCTGCGGTTAGCAGGGCCTGCGCGACAGTCGGGTCGTCGATCGCTTCATAAAAACCGAACGCGCCCGATGGCGCACCGACCGCGTCCACTTGCGCCGAGATCCGCCCCACGACTTCGCGCCCGCGCCGCGCCAAAAACAGTGCGGCATCGCCTTTGCGAAAATAGGGATTTTTTTTACGATTGAGTCGCTGCGCAAGTTCCAGCCGCAAGGGCGCAACCCATGCCGGATCGGTGCGGTACAATCGCCACGGCAACGCAAGGAAGCGGCGTTGCTGCCACCACGTGCGCACTTGTTCGACAGAGATTGGCAACATAGTCAGATTACCGTAGTTTTCTCAGCAGGTTCAGAAGTGGTGATACGTCCCCATCACAGTAAATCGTCGAGGTTGTAGTACGGCGCGGCAGGCAGCGTGGTGGGGTCGCCGGGAAGATCTTCGCGTCGCAAACGATACGTGGGCGCCAATTTGCGGAACGCTTCGATGATCGTGGTTAAGTCGGCGCGCTGGTGTGTGGCCATGTATGACGTTCGGATAAGCGCGTGACCATACGGGACTGCCGGATAGGCCACGGGCGTGGCGAACACGCCTTCCTCGCGCAATGCCATCGCGAGTTTCATCGCACGACCTTCGGGACCGACCCAAATCGACAAGATCGGCGCGGCCGACGGCATTAAGTAAACGCCCAATTCTTCGAACCCATGCCGCACAAAATGGACATTCTCCCACAATCGCGTGCGGTGCTCCGGTTCACTTTCGATGACGTCGAGCGCGGCCAACGCCGCCGCAGCGTTCGCCGGCGCCAGCCCAGCGCTGAACCAAAGCGAGCGGGCCTTGTGGCGGATATATTCCATCACGGCGGCCTCGCCGGCAACGAAGCCCCCGATCGAGGCCAGCGACTTCGAGAACGTCCCCATCAGCACGTCGATCGCGTCCATGCACTGAAAATGTTCGCCGATCCCACGGCCGGTGGCACCGAAAACGCCGAATCCATGCGCATCGTCGACATACAAACACAACTGCGGCGTGTCGTGCTTGATCCGCACCAGCTCCGGCAATGGGGCCAACGTGCCCGTCATCGAAAAAACGCCGTCGGTGACGATCGCCGCGCCGCCGGTCACGGTCGTGGCCGCCACTTGCGCGCGACACGCCGCCGCATCGGCGTGGGCGTAACGCACCACTTGCCCCCGACTTTGACGACAGCCGTCGATGATCGACGCATGGTTTTCGTCGTCGCTGAAAATGACGTCGCCTTCGTCGAACAGACACCCAATGGCGCCTAAATTGGACATGAAGCCCGTCGCAAACACCAAGGCCTCTTCTTTGCCGACAAATTTCGCCAGCCGCGCTTGCAATTCTTCGTGCAACTTCAGATTGCCGTTTACTAAACGCGAGCCGCTGCAGCCGGTTCCAAAACGCCGCGTGGCCTGAATCGCGGCCTCGCGGACTTTTGGATGATGCGTCAGACCGAGGTAGTTATTCGAGACCGCCATCACGAGCGTGCGGCCGTCACATTGCACGCGCGGACCTTCCGATTCTTCGATCGGTTGGAAAAATGGATACGCGCCCACGCCCTTCACAAACTGGGTCTGGAGGCAAAATTCGCGACATTTGTCGAAGAGATCAATTGGCATCGATTGGCGGCGGACGCTATACCGACGGGCGCTGGCAGTCAAATGGAGATGCAAGGTCGGAGAATGATTCGCTCACCAATATTCGCTTTGCACGAACGTGCAGCGCGATTAGGAATCTCCGCATGCGTGCGCTGGAATATCGCCTCTCCATTCCCCGCTATCTGATGAGCCGAGCATGTGCGCGGATTTGGCCGCATCGCTTTGTGCGCTTGGTGTCATCGCTACGATTGCGGGACGTCGCGGAACCGACGCTCCCTGGTCCGGAATGGGTGCGGATACGCGTAGAACGCTGTGGCATTTGCGGCAGCGATTTGAACGCGCTGCGGGGCGAGGAATCGTATTCGATGGAGCCGTACGCAAGCTTTCCCGCGGTAATGGGCCACGAAATCATCGGTCGCGTGGTCGAGTGTGGATCAAGCGTGCGCGACGTCGCGGAGCAGACGCGCGTCGCCGTCGAAAACGTGTTGCCGTGCGCTGCGCGCGGGATCACGCCGCCGTGTCCGGCCTGTGCGGCGGGCGATTATGCGGTGTGCGAAAATTTCACGCAGGGAAATTTACCGCCGGGTGTGATTACCGGATTCACGCGCGGGCTCGGTGGCGGATGGGGAGAAACGGTCGTTGCCCATCGCTCGCAACTCTTTCCCGTCCCAGAATCGATCCCGCTGGATCAGGCCGTGTTGATCGATTCAATCGCGTCGGCGCTGCAACCTGTAGCGGATCATTTTCCCGCCGCACACGAAACCGTTTTAGTAATCGGCGCCGGGATCATTGGGCTGCATGTTGTGCAATGTCTGCGGTTCGCCGGATTTACCGGATCGCTGCTTGTTGTGGCGCGGCATGATTTCCAGGCCGCGTGGGCGGAGCGGCTCGGCGCGACGCATGTCTTGCGGCGCGATCTCATCCCAGCAATTGCGAACCTCACTGGGGCGCGACTCTATCGGCCAACCCTCGGACTGCCCGTATTGGATGGCGGCGTAGACCGCGTCTTCGATTGCGTCGGCGCGTCGGGGACAATCGACATGGCGCTCCGCGTGCTCCGCAAACGGGGAAGCTTGATCGTCGTCGGCACCGCAAGTCAGTTGAACCGCGTCGATGCCTCGCCGCTGTGGTTTAAAGAAATTCGGATGACCGGGAGCGCGATGTTTGCGCATAGCACGGTGCGCGGACTCCGCCAACGCACGTATCAGCACGTCATCGACGGACTCGCGCAAGGCACGTTGCGCGGCAATGGCCTCGTCACGCACCAATTCCCGCTCCGCGCATATGCGCACGCGCTGACGGTGGCGCTCGATAAAAGGCGTTTTCAGAGTCTGAAGGTCGCTTTTACGCCGGATTGAATTTGTCGCACGGCACTGCTAGGGACACGATATGGATTTGTTCACCGAAGCACTCGAACAACTGACCACGCTGTTGGCGCAAGTGCGCCAAATCGGGTTGCACGAACCGACCGCGATGACGCTCGCCACGGCCGATCGGGACGGACGGCCCAGCGCGCGGACGGTCTTGCTCAAAGGCGTCGATGCCGACGGATTAGTCTTTTTCACCAACAGCGAGAGTCGCAAGGGCGAACAACTGTTGGCCAATCCATACGCAGCGATTTGTTTCCACTGGGATGCGCTCAAGCAGCAAGTGCATCTGGAAGGTCCCGTCGCGCCGGTCTCCACGGCCGAATCGGATGCGTATTGGGAAACGCGGCCACGCAAGAGTCAGATCGGGGCGTGGGCCTCGCAACAATCGCGCTCACTGGTACGACGCATCGATTTAGTCACCCAGATCGTCAAACTGACGGCGAAGTTTCTCGGACGCCCCATCCCGCGCCCACCGTATTGGCAAGGATTCCGGCTCCAACCGGAGCGCATCGAATTTTGGCATGCGCGGCCGTTCCGTCTCCATGAGCGGATTTTGTATCAACGACATGGCGACACCTGGACCAAGGAATTGCTGTACCCATAAACAACTGCATGACGCCCGAGTTCACGACACAACTCTTCTGGCTTTGCCCCGTTGTCTTCGTGGCGGGATTCATCGACGCGATCGCCGGCGGGGGCGGGCTGCTCACCGTGCCGGCGTATTTGTTGGCCGGTCTGCCGCCGGTCTCGCTGCTGGGGACCAATAAGTTCGTTTCCACGCTCGGAACACTCATCTCGACGGGGAAATATATGTGGAGCGGACGCATGCACTGGCCGGCGGCGCTGATCGGTCTGCCCGCGACATTAATCGGCGCAATGTACGGCGCCCACACCGTGACGCATCTCGATCCAGCCATCGTCCGCAGCGTCATCCTCGTGGCCTTACCAATCGCCGCGATCCTGACGTTGCTCCCCAAACCGCGCATGCTCAATACGCACGCGGCCGCGACCTGGACCACGCCGCGTCTGTGGTGGACCGTGATCCCTGTGGCAGTACTACTCGGATGGTACGACGGCTTCTTCGGCCCCGGCACCGGCACTATCCTCGTGCTGTTACTCTACAGCATCGTCCGCTTGCCGTTTTTGCAAGCGGCTGCGGTCGCGCGCTTCTTTAATTTAGTCTCCAATGCGGGGGCGCTCGTCACGTTCGTCTGGAACGATCAAGTCCTGTACCGCATCGGCCTACCGTTGGCCGCAGCCAGTATCGCCGGCCACTACTGCGGCAGCCATTTGGCGCTGCGGCGCGGCGACGGCTTCGTGCGCGCGATGCTCGCGGTTTCGTGCAGTTTGGTCGTGGTGTATTTGCTGTGGCAATGAAATGCTCCCCGCCCCAAGGGGCGGGGCTCCACGTCCCTCTCCCTTTGGGGAGAGGGTTGGGTGAGGGGGAGAATGGCATTGCGATGCTTCGCTTGCATCCTCCCCCTCACCCTAGCCCTCTCCCCAACAGGGAGAGGGGACGCCGCAGCCCGTACTGTTACTCAATGCAGCAGGAATACTCTTCGCCGGCCACTTCGACAAAAACCGCTTCGTTCGCGGCGCAGATATGGAGACACGCGTGCAGTTCCGCGTCAACTTGATCGGTGGGCGCGAGCGACTTACTGCCGGTCGCTGACGGACTGAACGTCACGCCGACGGTGGCGATATTCCGCATCTTGACGTCGGTCTGTTTGAAGCCGGGGAGACTCGCATACGTCTCGATGTGCCGCAGTTCGATCGTGCCGGCCCCGCTCAAGTTGGTCGTATCGAGATCGAACGATCCGCTATTGCCGATTCCGAAATGATAGATGTTGGTTGCGCCACCACTGACCGTGCCAGACTTGACGTACAGATCGACCGCCCCGCTGTTCGGCATCTGGGCCGGGTCCCAGGTGATCGCCACGCTGCTGCCGGACACGGCCGCTCCGGCTAACGGCGCGGTGATCGGCGCGACACTGCTCGTCAACACGCTCACGGTCGTGACCTGTTGCGCGGAATCAGTATACGTCAGGTAGTAACGCCCCTCCGCCTTCGTCTTCGTCACACTGGCACTGTAGAATTTATCGAGTTCCAGAAAGGCATCGTACGACAGCGACACACTGGCCGACACGCCACTCGCGCCTTCCGATGCCGCTTGCAATGACTCGCCTTGCGTGAGCTCGATCGCGACATCGCTCTCCGGCGTCTTGATCGCGGCGTCCACGCCGACGGTGTCGGAATCGAGATACTCATCGATAAACGCGGCTAATCGCACATCCGCGGCCTGCGTGGATTTCAGTTCATCGCTCTGCACCGCTTGACACGCAGCGAGTAGGACAACGCTCAGCACACTAATCCAACGACACGTGCTCAAGTTGTTCATACACGTATCCTCCTTATAGTTACGTACTATATCGACCGTGGCTGGCAAGAAGTTGCGCGTTATCGCGACAGAAAGCGTATTCAATGGAATAGCTGCAATGAATCCGGCGGATTGGCGTTCACACTATTTCGGCGACCATCCGCCCAATCGCCGGCGCGGCAGTCAATCCGGGCGATTCAATCCCGATCAGATGAATATGCGGGCCGTCGCGAAAAATCTGAAAATCGCCGAGGGGTTTGCCGTCTTCGTAGACCTTGGGACGATTCCCCGCATAGGCCGGAACGAAATCGTCGGGATTGCCGACGGGGGCGTAGTGGGCCGCTTCGCGCACGAAATCCTCGCGCGGCGTCACCAGATCGTAGTTCGTCTTTTGCGCCCAATCGAGTTCAACTTGGGTCGGGCCGACAAATAATTGGCCGCCGGTGTCACGATGCAAGTGAATCCCCATGCTGCTGACCAGCCGTTTGTCGCGTTCACCGCCGGCGAGGTAGCGCCGCGGCACGGGATACACCACGGAGCGGATCTGGCCCGTCTTCCAAATGTAATATTCCCCTTTGAACGGTTTGATCCGAAACTTTCTCGTCCCGCCGCACATCGCATAGACATCGTCTGCCCACAGTCCGGCGGCATTCACGAGCAGCGAATATTCCATTTCGCCACGCGAGGTCGTGATCACTTGCTTCACCGGATCGATTGCGGTTACGGCACACGGATACAACACATAGCAATTTTCCTGCGCCGCCAAGTAACGCTCCAACGCACGAATATATTCCGCCGCGTCCATCATCCCGGAGGTGCGGGAATAGACCGCGCCTGCGAAACGATGGCAACTCGGCTCGGCCTGCGCGACTTCGTCGGCGCTGGCTGCGCGCATCCCCTCAACACCGCACGTTGCGCCGATCTCGAGGACCTTCTCGAGTGCGGGCAATTCCTCCGGGGAAAAGGCGACCACCCATTTCCCCTCGGCGTGGTGTGTGACTCCCAGCTTGCGTAGCCATTCGTAAGAGAGGCGATTCCCTTCTACGCACAACCGCGCCTTCAACGACCCCATCGGATACGCAAACCCGGCGTGGATCACTTGGCTATTGCGCCCTGACGTGTGGTCTCCCAAAAACGGAGCCTGCTCACACACCATGATGTCGGGATGATTCGGCCGCGCCGCCAGCGCGATCGCGACATGCAGACCAACGACGCCCCCACCGACGACAAAGATCATACAGCCGTGATTTAGCAGGCCGTGCGATCGCTTGCTACAAGAAATTCCGCGCTAGGGTTCAACGGACGGCACGGGTTCCGGCTCCAGGCAGGCCGGTTCGGCGGCGCGCAAGCGATCCCAGACATCCACACACATCCCTGCGTTCCCGTCCATTTTCCCGGCCAACCGTTCGGTGCCGACCCGATCCACGCACTGTGGTGAACCAAAGTGGTCGTCATTTCCCTCGTCGCCGAAATAGTGTCCGAGTTCGTGCGCAATGGAAAACCTCATCATCCCCGCAATCGTGGATTGGGGATGCTTCTCATCCCCCGGGCAATGCGACGTCTGATCCGATTTCCGCCACACGCAGGTCAAACCATCTTGCCCGCGACAGGCCCCGTCACTCGACGTCTTTCGCAGCGGACTGTGCTCGCCATCAAAGCCCGTGATGTAACCACACCCCCCAAACGGATGGATCGCCTGGATCGCCGCGCCATACACGACCGGTCGATTCCCGTAATAGACGTCCGTGGAGACCCGTTGACAGAATGCCGGATCGCGCGTTCGCAGGAACTCCTGCTCCGCCGGCGTAGCGCCGAAGGCCCCTAGTCGATAGCCGCCAAAGGAACTGGTCATCTCATCCGTCACAAGCACCACCACATAATCCGGCGTGTCCGCGGCGGTCTTCGTCAAATAGGTGGTCATGATCTGCTGCGCGTCCGGATTTTTTTCCGGGGGATGTTGCGTGGAATATTGTCCGAACCGCCCGTAACAGAGTTCCGTCAGTCGGAACTGTTTGCCGGTGAGTTGTCGTAACTGACGACTCGCCTGACGCACCCCCTCCGCGATCGTCATCCCGGTCGGCAGGCTGGCGTCTTCATTCGCCACCACGGCAACACGAATCGTCTGCGGATCGAAGCCCTTCGACCGCACGGCCGGCCCCGGATAACAACGGAGTTCATCCCCCATACAGTCTCAGTATCGGCGCTGGCGCAGGGGGAAGTTGCCCCGGCCGCGCGCCGCGCTGGTGTGTTCCAGTGTGTTCTCCAGAACACGGTTTCTCCTCGCAATGGCTTATCTTTCGCGCAACTTTCTGGCAGAGCGCACCGATAACTCAAACAGCCACACCGGAGAACATGATGAAAGGCGCGCTCGACATCTTTTCGTATAACAACTACCGGAAACTCCTGGAAGATTTCTATCAGGAGCAAAAGGCGGCCGCGAAGTCCGTGGTCTCGCACCGCTACTTGGCTCGCCGTGCCGGTTTTGCGTCGTCCAACTTCATCTACCTCGTTATCAAGGGTCGTCGAAATTTGAGCTACGACAGCATCCAGCGGATAGCGCGCGTACTGGGCCTGACCAAGCGGGAACTCCTGTTCTTCGAAGGCCTCGTGCATTGCAACCAAACGACCGACCCGACCGAAAAAGAACAGGCCTTCCGCAAGATGCTGGCCTTCCGCGAATATCGCGAGGCGCGCCAGATCTCGGCGGAGCAATATGACTACTTCGCGAAGTGGTACTATCCGGTCATCCGCGAAATGGTGAACTTACGCGAATTCCGCGAAGAGCCGGCCTGGATTGCGAAGACGCTCACGCCCAGCATCGCGGTCGACGCGGCCCGTGAAGCGTTGGAAAAATTACAACAGCTCGGCCTATTAGTGCGCGCTGCCGACGGCCGATTGCGCCAGGCCGATCAGAATCTCACCACCACGACCGACGGCGAGGCCGCGTCCGCAGCGTTGCTCAGCTTTCATCAGTCGATGATCGAACATGGCAAACGGAGTCTCGCCCAGCCGGCCGCGACGCGCGAAGTCTCCGCATTGACGCTTTCTCTCTCCGATCGTCAATTTCGCGAGATCAAGGCGCGCATTCAAACCTTGCATCGCGACGTGCAGGCCCTGATCGCCAATAGCGGTGACGAACCGGTCGATCATATCTGCCAACTCAATTTCCAACTCTTTGGACTAACGCAATTAGAAAAAAGGAGACTGTCATGAAATCCAATCGCATCTATGCATGGCTCACGATTATGCTGCTGGTCAGCATGAGTAGCGCCTGCTCCTCCACTGGCCCAAGTGCGGGCGAGTCAGGGAGCAACGGAACGAGTAGCGGCGAAACTCCGCCAACGGGGACAAGTGGAGAGGCGACGGAAACTGCGACTGAGGAGAACACGACCACGCCGGCCGTTGGTGGCAGCACTTCGGCGGGCAATCCGATCACGTTCGACATTGGTGGCGCCAAGGCATTAGTCATCACGGATGAAGCGGCGACTACCACTACGACGAATCTGAAAAAACTCGTGGGTGACGAACTGCTCGACGTCGTCTCAGTGACAAACGCTACAGCAAGCACCACGAAATCGCTTCGCGCCAACACCAAGGCCACGGAAGACGGTCAGGACTTACCGAAGATTGCCCACATCGCGACCGGCCCCAATGGCGAAATTGTCCTTGGGTTGAGCGGTGAAATAACGGTGAACGAACAGCCCTGCCGCATGATTCGTCTCTCTGGCGCCAACGCGGAGACCGCCGATGTGCAATGCGTGGGCATTGCTGGTGAAGATGCGCGTCAACTGTGGGTGGCGAAAACCTGGGTCGGGGACAAATGGGAGCCCGTTCCTGCGATGCGTGACCGCGTCCAATTCGATGCGGCCGGGAATCTCTACTACATCGCAACCTATCAAGGAACCCAAGAGACGATCGACGGACAACCGTCAACCACGGAGGCCATTACTAAGTGGCAACACAGCGACGGGACGTTCACGCAATACGTGCAAAGCGGTGCCGATGGAGACCGCTATCTCCTGAACTTTCAGGTCTTATCGGATGGTCTCGTTTTTTATTCCGCGATGCGCCCAACTAACTACGAGATCTTTCGGTATATCACCAACGGCCAGATTGTGACTGCGGAGATCGCCGGCACCAATTTCTTTGTCGATGAGAGCACGCAGCAACTCATTGCCAGCTCATTATGGCCGGCCGGTCTGTATGCACTTCCCTACACGGAGAGCGGTTTTGGCCCTCCGCAGATGATCGCCGGCAAGGGAAAGGGGATCGGGACACCGGGAGAGATCCTCCTCGATGGGAGTGAATTAGGTTACTTTGAACGCCTCACGGACGGCACGATCATCGGGTTGCCGGTTGTGGCCATGTGCTGGACATTAGATGAGTCATGTTCAACATACAGCGTCCTTGCCAAGGTCTTCCCAGACGAACCTTCTCTTATCCAATCGCCATTGCAAGGGATCACTGCGTTTAAAGCCATCGACGACGATCTCTACCTTTCCGGCACTGCGACCGATGATGCCCATGACTTCATCCGCATGTCGGTCGACGATCCGGCCAATGCGCTGCACTTCTTTCCCGACGAAGACATTCAACTGCTCCACTTCGTCAAGATCGATGACGTCATCTATTTCGCCGCGCGGCGCTTCCCGGGAAAGACGCACTTCTTCGGCAAGATCGACCTCAGTAAAGGGACCACATATCAAGAGCTGAGCGCGCTGCAGGCGGAGATTCTGGACCTGAAGACCCTCTTCTAAAGCGCTGGAACCAAGCAACCGCCCCAGTGAATATCTCCTGGGGCGGTTTACTTTCCTGCAGCACTCGGCCATAGTGCCGCAATGGCGGAATCATCGATCCCGGATTTGGAGACCTTCCTGTGTCGCTACGTGAAGGCGCAATATTTTCCGCGCCACGCGCGGACACCGGAATTTACCGCGTCTGACGTGCAGTTCTTCGCCCGCGGCGTCGCCGAGGTCTCTCAAGCCTTCACCGTCGACCGCGCGTCACTGCCGAGAAATTACTTCAATCGGAAAGAGTTCCGCTCCGGCTATCTCCTCTATTTCGTCTTAAGCAACTATCCCAAGGCCTGGCAGTGCCTGCAACAGATCGCGGCCCAGACGCGCTTTGCCGGACGCTCGCCAGTGCGCATCCTCGATCTCGGCAGCGGTCCCGGGACGGCCTCGTTGGCCGCAATCGATTATTGGAAGATGCACGCACCGACGAGTCCGCTCTCGCTGCTGGCCGTCGATCAAAACGCCGAAATCCTCGGCGACGCGCGGCGTCTTTGCACGACGCGAGCGCACAGCATCGTGACCTACAAAACGCTGACCACAACCCTCACCCGTAAGAATCTAGCATCCGCGTTGCGCCACGAGCGGTACGACATCATTTTTCTGATGAACGTGTTGAACGAGTTGGGCGACATCGAAGAGCGGCAGCGGATCGTCACTGCGCTGTGCCACCATCACCTCACGCCCGACGGAGTGCTGATCATCATCGAACCGGGATTACAACGCACCACGCGCGACTTGATGGGACTACGCGACGCGTTGTTCGTTACGGAAAAGCCAGATCAACCACTCGAAGACGTTTCTCCCTTTCATATCCTCGCGCCGTGCCTACACCAAGACATCTGCCCGATGCGGGCGCATAATGCGCGCGACTGGTGCCATTTCGCGCTGCGCTGGAGTCGCCCGAAGCTCATCGCCGACCTCGACCGACTGATCGGCAACAATAAAGAAGATCTGAAATGGAGCTATCTGATCCTCAGTAATACGCCGCCGAAAATTCCCGCCAACATATATCGCGTCGTCAGCTCTCCCCTGCGCTCCAAAGGAAAAATCGAGCTCCTGCTATGCCCCGCAACCGGCCACCACACCAATCGGCTGCGCCGCATCGTGCGTCTGGATAAAGATCGTGCGCCCGGCAACACCGACCTCGATCGCATCCAACGCGGCGACGTGGTCACCTGCGGCGCCGAAGACCGCCTCACCGCAAGCGGCCAACCGTTTCGTCGCGTGATCCCGTTTCAAACGTAAGCAACGTTTCGATTACGGCAAGCGACAGGAATCGTCCCGACACGTCCACCGATGGCGATTGCGCGCAATCCAGCGATACGCCACAGCGGCGAGCCCCCGCACGCCGGGACATTGCAGCACCGCCCCGCCCAACCGCCACCACAGTGCCGGCAGCTGCGTCAGCGCGTAGGCAATTGCAGCCGCACCGGAACGCAATGTCGCATCCGGCAACACGACGTGCATACTCCCTTGGTACTCCGCCGCATCCAATTGCGGAAACCGCGCGCGGCGCACCGCGGAGTCACGCGGCAGATATTCCAACCGTCCGGCGCAATCTCGTGCCTGAAACCACGCCATCCCGCGGCAACAAAACGCGCACGCGCCGTCATAGATTAATGTCGATCGCGACATGTGCCCATCCTTATTCATCGCCCCGGGCGATGCAAGCATCAGCCTGCACAATGCATGTCATGGACGCGAACTACCACGCCACACCATCCCACATCAGCGGTGAAGCTATTGACTTTCCGATACGGCCCGCGCAAAAGGGCATTCGCTGATTCTAAAAGGAGCCCTCATGTCGCGTTTTCATTACTTGCTCGCCGTCGCACTGTGCAGCGCCATTGTCGCGCTCCCCGCCACTAATGCCATCGCCAAAAAGAAAGAGACGGGCCGGCCGCTGGAAAAAGAACATCACTGCAAACACGACGGCCTCACGTTTCGCTGCGAACTCTCCCAACTCAACGGCGGCCGCGCACAAACCATCGACCTTTTCTTTGCGAGCGGCAAACTGAACACGACCGCCTTCGCGCAACACGGTTTCCAGTCCGCCAGTTACAAATCCACCGGCACGGATTGGTCCTGCGGCTTTCAGGCCCAAATGAAAGGGGACAATAAGAAAGTCCTCACCTGGACCGGCACCGTTCAAGGCGACGCCCTCGAGGCCGCTGCAACTTTAGCCGCCCCCGGCCAGGCCGCAGAGACCTATACGGTCGAATGTGAATTGAAGAAGTAAGTGAAGTCCGGGAACGCAATCCCCATCTATCGCAGCGGTTTTTCAACGCACCGCATTATACTTGGGGCGGCGACACGCCGCGTGCTATAAACTCGCCTCCCATCCACCCAACAGGAGGAGCCTATGCCTGTCGCACTGCGCGCGGCCACGCCGCTGAGTTTCTCCCCGACTCTCAACGTGGACCGCTGGTCGACCGTCACGCAACATCCTGCCGCGCCTCCGCTGACCCATTTCGGAAATTTCCCAGACCACTTCCTCCTGCTCCCCTCACCGGCCGATGCTACGCCCACCCGCGCCGTGCCAACCAACACCGCCGTCTCGGTGCCCACCGTCACTGCGCTCTTCAATGACATGATCACTGAACTGTTGGCGCCACCAGCCGTCAGCGATACCACGCGCCGCGTGGTTTTGAACAAGGACTGTTTCTATGTGTGGCCCTACCGAGAACCGTCGCTGTTCGGCAAAAAACCCTTTGCCCCGTTCGGCTTCTTGATGCCGCGCGGGACCGAGGCCCTTGTGCGGACGCGCGTCATCGCGACGGCAACCGGCTTTCAACGTACAATTGCAATCGAAGTCGCCGCGCCCGGCGATCAACTTGGTGCGTTGGGCCCCATCAATCTACAATCCGATGATCCGCCATTGGCCACGACCCGCATTGCGAAGACCGTTTTCGTCCAGGAACTCGATGCACACGGCGCGGTGCAGAGCGAACGCATCCAGCTCGGACTGACTTTCCATGATGCAGACACCGGGGCGCGGCGCGCGCCGACATGGATTGAAGAGAAGGCGTTACAGCCCACCGCAGTGCCCTATCGCGGCGGCACGCTGTACCAATTCGACGCGACCGATTCGTTCCGCGAAGTGTTCGCCTACGCCACACCGCAACTGAAAAAGGCCGCGACGCTGCACCAACAAGAGACCGGACAAGCGCTGGCACCCGGCACCACGGCGAATATCGCCGCCTACTTGAAATACACGTGGCGGCACGGCATCAGTTTGGCGGAAGGAAGATTCGCCGAGCGCGTGCAACAGATCAAAGATCGACTCGGATACCATTAATACGACTCACACCAAATCGCGCAACGCATCGAGGACCGCATGAAAATCCGCGGGCGGCGGCAGCTTCAGCTCGATCTTCTGACTGGTGGCCGGATGATGAAACCCAAGAAACGTCGCGTGCAGTGTTTGGCGCGGCGTCGGCACGACGTCTTTCGGCGGCCCATAGCGACGATCCCCCAACAACGGATGCCCGATCGCGGCTAAATGCACCCGCACTTGGTGCGTACGCCCCGTCTCGACCCGCACCCGCAACAGCGTGGCCTGCGGATAGCGCTCTTCCACGGTAAAGTGCGTAATCGCCCCCTTGGCCCCGGCCGCCGTCGCCTCAGCCGGCACCACTTTGCGCCCCTGACCGAAATCCCCTTTCACCAGCGGCAGATCGATCGTCCCACCGTCCCGCTCCACAGCCCCATGGACGATCGCCAAATATTCGCGCCGCATACTGTGCCGCTTGAATTGCTGAATGACTTCCTCGCCGACCTTCGATTTGGCCAACAACAAGATTCCCGACGTATCGCGATCCAACCGATGCAACGCGCGGACATACGTCCCGCGCGATCCGGGATGTTTGCGTCGCAGATACGCCCGCACCACATCGACCATCGTCGATTCCGTCGTCGCCTCAGTCGCCAGCACCAACCGACCCGCCGGCTTGGCCACCGCAATCAAATCGCGATCTTCAAAGAGGACATCGACTCGCTCAAATCCGGCCCGCCGATCCCGCGCGGCGCCCTTGGGCGCCACGTCCTCGACGCGCACCCGCGCCCCGGGTTCCACCACCCATTTCGCGATCACTACGCGCCGCCCATTGACCCGCACCGCGCCGCGATCCAGCCACGCCTTCGCCTGCTGGCGACTCACCCGCGCCTTCGTCGTCAGCCACCGATCCAGCCGCGTCCCCGTTTCCTGCGCCGTCACAATCCATTCTTTCATACCGCGATCTCCTTGATGCCGGCCCCACAGAAACTTTCAATCCCCTTGCCTTCCGGCCAGTCCCCTGCTACGCACCGGCACCTATGTCAATCATCGATATCGCTGGAGTCACGGCCGAAATGCCGGAAAATTGGACCTGCCAGGGGATGCTAACCCTGACGCTGCCATCCCCAGACAAGAACGTTCGGCCGAACGTGATCCTCACCAAAGAATTTCTGCCTCGCCCGATCGCGCTCCCCGAGTACTTCCAGAAGATCAAGGAATCGATCCAAAATCGCGGGATCAAAGACCTCAAGATCAGCGACGAACGCGAAATCGTCATTTCCGGCGTGCGCGGCAAGATGATGATCTGCTCCTGGGACGTCTCCGCAATGGCGCAGATGCTGCAAAAAGAACGTCCGGAACAAAAGGTCCCGGAACATATCAAGCCGGGTCAAATGGTGAAGCAGATCCAAGTGACGCTCTTAAAAGATCAACTGGCCATCAACCTCACGGCCAGTTTTCCGTCAGAGCAGTTTGAAGTCTACTACCGCCCGTTCCAACTCTTTTTGAAGAGCCTAAAAGTCACTTAGCGCCGGCCGTCTTCCCTTTTCCCTTTGCGACCGGCTTCGGCCGCCGTTTACCGCTGGTGCCGCGCCAAATTTTGCCACGCCGAGACCGCTTATCGCCCTTACCCATGGACCGCTCCTCCGTTAAATATCCAAGTTCCGCACACTCAACGCATTCTGTTCAATAAATTGCCGCCGTGGCTCCACATCGTCGCCCATCAGGACGCTGAAGATCTGATCCGCCTCCACTGCGTCTTCAATCTGCACATGCAACAACGTGCGCAACTCGGGATTCAGCGTCGTTTCCCATAATTGCGAAGGATTCATCTCGCCCAACCCTTTGTAGCGTTGAATCACCACGCCTTCCTGCCCGCGCTGCAACACGAAATCCCGCACTTGCCGCAGATATCGCGCGGTCTCGGTCTCGTCATCCGCCTCGATGGTAAACGGCGGCTTGCCCGGCTGGAGGAAATATTCGCGGAGCTTGCGCAACTCCTTCACTTCCGCCGAATCGAGCAGATCGGTATCGATCACCGTGCGGCGCCGGAACCCCTGCCACGTGGTTTGGTAGACAATCTTATGACTTTCGTGCTCTTCATCCGCCACGACTTCCACTTCGAAATCTTTGGCCTCCGGAAATACCTCGACGAGATGGTTCCCGATCTTATCCAACTCCCGATCGATCGCCTTCGCATCGGTCAACAATTCCGGCGTCAGGTCGCTGGCCGTGACGACGACATCGATCACGCGCGAATCGTAACGCCGCCGGATCATGTCTAATATTTTATCGTAGCGAATAATCCGCTTCACCAGCTGCGTCAGCGATTGGCCCGAAACTTCGCGCTGCGCCGTTTTCACCCGCACCCCGTCGATCCCGAATTGGAGCAAGTAATCTTCCAACGCCGAATCGTTTTTTAAATATTTTTCGACCTTCCCCTTTTTCACCCGATAGAGCGGCGGCTGCGCGATATACAAATGACCGCGTTCAATCACTTGCGGCATTTGGCGATAGAAAAACGTCAGCAGCAACGTGCGAATATGCGCGCCGTCTACGTCCGCGTCGCAGGTCAGGATAATCGAATGATAGCGCAGCTTCGTCAGATCTTTCTGTTCCTCTTGGGTCGCGCCCACGCCGACACCAAGTGCCGTAATCAATGTCCGAATTTCTTCGGAACCCAGCATTTTGTCGTAGCGGGCTTTTTCGACGTTCAGGATCTTCCCTTTCAACGGAAGGATCGCTTGGAAACGCCGATCCCTCCCTTGTTTGCTGCTTCCACCGGCCGAATCCCCTTCCACGATAAACAATTCGCTCTTGGACGGATCGCGCTCCTGACAGTCGGCCAATTTGCCTGGCAACGAACCACTTTCCAACGCCGACTTGCGGCGCACTAAATTCCGCGCTTGCCGCGCCGCCTCGCGAGCCTGCGCCGCTTCCACCATTTTGCCCACGATCTTGCGCGCAATCGGCCCGTTGTGTTCGAGAAAGTCGCCGAACTTATCGTTGACCACTTGCTTCACGATCCCTTCGACCTCCGAGTTCCCGAGCTTCGCCTTCGTCTGCCCTTCGAACTGCGGATTCGGCAGGCGCACGCTGATCACGGCCGTCAGGCCTTCCCGCACGTCTTCGCCCTCGACCGAGGTCTTCATCTTCTTCAGCAGTTCGTTCTTTTGGGCGTAATAGTTGAGCGTGCGCGTCAAGGCGGACCGAAACCCAGAGAGATGCGTCCCACCTTCCCGCGTATTGATGTTGTTCGCGAAGCTGAAGACATTTTCCTGATAGCCTTCATTCCATTGCACCGCCACTTCCACGGCGACGCCGTCTTCCCGCTCCGCACTGAAGTAAATCGGTTTATGCAGCGGATTCTTCCGCTGATTCAAAAAATCAACGAAGCTGACGATCCCGCCGTCGTATTTAAATTCATGCGATTTGTCCGCGCGTTCATCGGTCAGCGTGACGAGCACGCCTTTGTTGAGAAACGACAATTCGCGCAAGCGTTGCGAGAGGATATCGAAACTGAATTCGGTCGTTTCGGTAAAAATTTCCGGATCGGGATGAAACGTGACTTTTGTGCCCATCCGATCGCTCTTGCCGATCGCCTTCAACGCCACCACCGGAATGCCGCGATGATATTCCTGGAAGAAGACTTTTTTCTCGCGCCGGATTTCAAGCTTGAGCCAATCGGACAGCGCATTGACGCACGAAACGCCGACGCCATGCAACCCACCAGACACTTTATACGCGTTCTTTTCGAATTTACCGCCCGCATGCAGCTTCGTCATTACGACTTCCGCCGCCGACACGCCCTCCGTCTCGTGGAGGTCGACCGGAATTCCGCGCCCGTTGTCTTCCACCGTAACGCTATTATCGATGTGAATGATCACATCGATCCGGTCGCAATAGCCGCCCAACGCCTCGTCGAAACTGTTGTCGCTGACTTCGAACACCAGATGATGCAATCCGGACGACCCGGTAGAGCCGATATACATCGCCGGCCGCACCCGCACCGCCTCCAATCCCTCCAGGACCGTGATTGCCGAGGCATTATAAGACTGCGCCTCCGGTGCGGACTCGGGTATGGGGATTTTCTTTTCTTTACTCGCCGGAACTTTCTCGGCTGTATTGTCTGCTGTCATAGCCCCCTCAAAATGTTGGCCTGAATCAGCCTGACTTCATCTGCTTCCCCTCTCCCCGATGGGGAGAGGGATCCGCCCCAGGCGGAGGGTGAGGGCCTAACATGCACCGCCCCACGAGTAAAGGATTCCCCGCGTTTTCATCCGAATACCGCGCCTCCGCAAACACGCATCATGCGCGCATCCGCGGGATCATCCACATGCGTGGCGGTCACCAGAATCTGCGTTTCCAATTCCCGCAACGCCGCGAACAGCGCGGCTAATCGATCGGCATCTAACTCACTCCCGACGTCATCCAACAACAGGATCGGCGCAGTCCCCCGGCATTCCCGCGAAAGGTGGACTTCGGCTAATTTCAAGCTCAACACCACACTCCGATGTTGCCCCTGCGAACCGAAATGCTGCAGATCCCGAGCGGCCAACAACACGCGCACGTCGTCTCGATGCGGCCCGACCACCGTAATGCCACGCGCCCGCTCTTCCTCCGCCCGCCGTCGTAACTGATCGAAAAAATCATCCGCCTGATCCACTTGTGGTTCGTACTGCAGCGCAATTTCTCCATCGGCCGGCGCAAAGGCGCGATGCACTGACGGCAACCACGCGCGCAATCGATCCACCCATTCCCGCCTCGCCGCCACGACCCGGATCCCCAATTCAACCAATTGCACATCCCACGGCGCCAGCTGTGCCTGCAGCGACGCGGCGGCCATTCCCACGGCCTGCTTCAACACGCGATTACGATGCAGCAACACTCGCTGCCACTGCCGGCGCAACGCGCGAAACGCCGGATCCATCCCTTCGATCAATGTGTCCAAATAGTCTCGCCGCGCGGCCGGCGGTCCCTTGAACAACCACGTCTCCTCCGGCGCAAACAGGATCACATGCGGCCACGCCAGGTCCGTCCCACGGACTCGTTTTTCATTGCGCAACAGGGTGCGCGCCGACAATTGCAGCTCCACGGCCAGCCAATCCCGCAGTCCGTCGCGATCGCTCTCCGCCCCGACCTTTGCTTGTGCCGCGCTATGGCGGATCAAATCCGCCCGCTCGCCGGTCCGAAACGAATGCCCGCGCCCCACCAAATAGACCGCTTCAAGCAAATTGGTCTTTCCTTGCGCGTTGGCGCCGACAAAATACGTCACGCCGGCGTTGAGCACGAATTCGACGCACGTATAATTGCGAAAATCACGGAGCGTGAGGCGGGTGAAAATCACGACAGACGCATTGGCATGATGACCGACAAGAAGTCGCGATCGAATTCAGACCGAATCACACACGGGGCCAACTCCCCCTTGAGCTCCAGCACGAGTTGTTCGTCGGTCACGACATTCAGCACATCTTGAAAATAGCGCGCATTGAACCCGACTTCGAACGTCTCCCCCTTATACCCAACCTGGAGTTCCTCATACGCCTCGCCTAAATCGGGATTCTGCGCCGAGATATCCAGATGGCCCGGTGAAAAGCGGAACTTCACACCGCGAATCCGTTCGCTCGTCACTAGCTGCACCCGCCGTAACGCCGCGCCGAATTCGTCGCGCGGCACCGTGACCAACCATTTATGATCTTTTGGAATCACTTGGCTATACGGCGGAAACTGCCCGTCGATCAGGCGGATCAACAGCGAGACATTATCGCGCTCGACCGCGATATATTTTTCATCCAACCGCAAGATAAAATCTCCGCTCGCGCCTTCGAGCAAGCGCCGCCATTCCAAAATGCCTTTGCGCGGCACGATCACGCCGGCCGGCAACTTCCACTTTCCCGCCACCAACCGATCGGCATACGATAAACGATGTCCATCCGTGGCCGCCACACGCAACCGCGCCGCCCCTTTCGCACCGGCATCCGCCACTTGCTCCATGAAGAGCCCATTTAAGTTGTACCGGGTCTCGTCGGTCGACATCGCATAGACCGTTTTTTCGATCATCTCCAACATGGCCGACGCGGCCATGGAGACCTTCTCCGCGCTCGGCGTCTGCGGCAACGCCGGATATTCGTCGGCTGCGAGCCCGACGATCTTAAACTGTGATTTTCCCGCCTTCACTTCCACGCGATGATTCTCGCCGACTTTCAGATGCACGCGATCATCGGGCAGCGACTTCACGATATCGTACAACGCGCGGGCTCCTACCGTAACTTTTCCCGCGACTTTGGTCTCCACCGGTTGCGCGACCGTGACCCCGACTTCCAGATCCGTCGCCGTCAGCGTCAGCAATTTCCCTTCAGCCGCTAAACAGCAATTGGCCAAAATCGGCATCGTGGCCTTGCGGTCCACGACCGTTTGGGTCCAGCTTAAGCTTTTGAGTAGATCACTTTTAGTGCTGTGGAATTCCATGAGTCCCTCACCGCGAAATAGCCTTCTAATAAGAATTTATATATATAAAAATAGTAGTAGTAGTAGCACCTGTGGAAATGTGGGTAACGCTGTTAACTCCCGGACGGCGCTACGTAATCGCATGTGGACCCACTGGGAACAACCGGCGACACTCATCCACAGCCGAACATCGCGCGGGACTCTAACGTTGCCCGCCAAGCGTTGTCAACACGACAATCCCGGACTGATCCACAGTTTGCTGGGGATAAAAAACAGCGCAGTACTTCATCGCGTTTAATGGACCAGACTTTTTTCGAGAAATTCGACTTCATCGCGCAACCGCCCGCTCTCTTGAATTGCGGCGTCGATCTTGCGGCAAGCGTGCATGACCGTCGTGTGATCTTTGCCGCCGAATTTCCGCCCGATCTCGGGGAAGGAACTTTTGGGAATGTGTTTTTTGCAGAGATACATCGCGATTTGCCGCGGCACCGCGAGATGTTTCATGCGGCGCGGCGATTTCATATCGGAGAGTTTGATTTGGTAATAATCGGCGACCATTTTTTGCACCGCTTCAATGGAGCATGGCTGATGGTGATCCTTCACGATGTCTTTCAACACCTCTTTGGCGAATTCGACCGTGATCGGCACGTTGTGGAGCGCGGCGTACGCGGAGAGCCGGATCAGCGAACCCTCCAGTTCCCGCACGTTGGAGCGGAATTGTTGCGAGAGATAAATGAAGACGTCGTTTTCTAAGCGGATCCGACTCGTCTCCGCCTTCTTTTGCAAGATTGCGATCCGAGTTTCCAGATCCGGCGGTTGAATATCCGCAATCAGCCCCCATTCGAACCGGGACCGCAGTCGGTCATCCAGACCGTCGACATCTTTCGGAAACCGATCGCTTGTGACGACAATTTGTTTCTGCGCGTAATACAGCACGTTGAACGTGTGGAAAAATTCGTCCTGCGTTCGTTCTTTGCCGGCAATGAATTGGATGTCGTCCATTAACAACACATCGCAGCCGTCCCGATATTTTTTTCGCAGCTCGGCTGTTTTGTCGAACCGGATGGCGTTGATCACTTCGTTCATGAAGCGTTCCGAGCTGACGTACAGAATACGCAGGTGGGGAAACCGATCTTGCAGTTGAATGCCGATCGCATTCAGTAAGTGCGTCTTCCCGAGTCCCACGCCGCCATAAATGAATAGCGGATTGTAATGACCGCCCGGGAGATCGGCGACCGCTTTACACGCGGCCGTCGCAAACTGATTATTCGTGCCGATCACGAAACGGTCAAAGTCGTATTTGGGATTCAGCGGATCGCCGAGCGGCGCCGCGACGACCGACGTGACCAATGGGCGGCGGGCCGCGTCATTCGCCAGTTGCGGGACCGGTTGCTCCGCCGGAACGTCTTCGTCGTCCGATTCCGCTGCGCCATCCGCGCGAATTTCGATTTGCAGTTGCCACGGGGCCCCGCCGATCCGGCCGGCCTCTTCCACAATGGTGGTCCCGTAGTACTCCCGCAGCCAGTCACGTGTGAAGACGTTCGGCACCGAGAGCTTCAGCACGCCATCTTCCGAGGCAGCACACCGCACTCCCTGAAACCAATAGTTGTAGTGAAAGTCACTGATTTTCGATCGTATTTTGTGGAGTACTGACTCCCACAATTCCGGCATGGTCAACCCCGTCCACATACCTATCCACAGGCTGTGGATGACTCCAAAAGCCAACGTATCGCTACCAAAGAGCGCCTAGTTCTTCTTTTTACAATCAGTGGAAACGCTGCCGAAGCGAAACGACTGAACGCGTTACAAACTTTACATCGGACATTGCTTGCGGTGAGTTTGCGCATGGCAAGAGCAACTTTCCTCTCGCCCTGTGCAAATCGTCGCCGCACCGCCGCTGTTAGGAACGCGATCTGGTCGCCGCGCATTTCGAGTGCTGCCACTGTTTGTCAAAGAAGAGTTGTGCACATACTCTTCGCCGGAATTTTTTGGCAATATTTTTTTTCCCGACGGCGCAACTCCTTGAGTCTCTTGTCAAAAAAAATCGCCTTGACAGGCACCGCCAAACCCGCATAACTCGCGCCTCACGCAACGTCTCAATCACGCGAGGAAATTTCGATGAAACGGACATATCAACCGAGTAAACGGCGCCGCAAGAAGACACACGGGTTTCGCGCCCGTATGAAAACGGTCGGCGGTCGTCGAGTGTTAGCAGCCCGGCGCCGCAAGGGGCGCAAGCGTTTGGCCGTTACAGCGGCGCGCTGATTACTTCATGGCCCGCTTGCCGCGTCGTGCGCGGCTCCATTCTCAACACCTCTTTCAACGCGTCCTGAAGAATGGTCGGAAGCAACGAGGGAGCGCCCTCGAGCTGCGCTGGCTGACCGGAGATGTCGCGCCGCAGCTGGGCGTGATCATCAACCGACATGTCGGGACGGCCGTGGAGCGCAATCGACTGAAGCGAATCGTGCGGGAATGGTTTCGTCATATGCGGGAACGATTGCCGCATGGCGCGTGGATCATTCGACTACTCCCTCCGGCGGCCACACGATCCACGACGCTCTTGCACCGCGATTTGACCCTGCAATTGAGGCGGCTCATATGAACCAGTTTTTTTTATGGGTGGTGCGGGGCTATCAGCTCGCCATCAGTCCGCTATGTCGGCTGCTCGGCGCGCAATGCCGTTTTTATCCGAGTTGCAGCCAGTATGCCTGCGACGCGCTCCGACAGCTGCCGTGGGCCACGGCACTGCGCTTCATCGGGTGGCGACTGTTGCGCTGCCATCCCTGGTGCGAAGGAGGCATTGATCTTGTCCCCGCGCGCCGAATATGCAAAAGCGTCTCTACCGAGGTGAGCAATGAAATCTGAATCGCGACTCTTATTGGCCACGGCCCTCAGTATGGCGGTCTTTTCCGGATGGTTCTTGCTCTTTCCTCCGCAATCGCCTCCTGCCACGCCCGCTGCAACCGACGCGAGCGCGCCCGCCAATCCAGCCGTCGATGCTGCGGGCAATGCCGTTGTCCCGACAACACCAGCAGCGGTCTCGACCATTAACGATCCGCAGGCCACGCTGTCCGCGGAGACGGTCACGATGCAGACTGGCGTTGCGGAAATCACGCTCACCAACGATGGCGCTGTCCCCTCGCGTTGGGCGTTGCAGCAATATCAGCAAGGGAAACAAGATGAAGCGACGTCGGTAGACCTCGTCACCGCCCCCACGGCGCCGCCTCTTGGTGTGGAATTAGTCGGTCTCGACGGCCTGCTTCCGCCGCAAGCGCGCTATGCCGTGGAACGCCTCGATGCCCAGAACGTCCGCTTCCGCTGGCGTTCCGAACAGCTCGAGGTCGTCAAGACGTACCACTTCCAACCCGGTGTCTACTCATTGGGACTGGATGTGGAACTGATCAATCACGGTACGGCGCCGCTGCAAGGCCGACTCGGAGTCCGCTGGATGGCCGCGAACTCTGATCAACAAAAACCGAGCGGATTACTCGCGTTCATCAAACCGCCGACCGATCATTGGCAGCCGCTTTATTGGAAGGCCGGCTCCGTCACCCGCCTCACCGACCCGAAAGACTTAGCCGCCGGCGTCAGCGACGACGGCGCCATCGGGTGGGCCGGCGTCGAAAGCCGCTATTTCCTCGCCGCGATTGTCCCGCATGCCACCACGACCCAAACCCATTTCCAGGGCACCGCTGCTGCCCCGCTGCTCGGCGTCTCGATCGCGACCACCCCATTTGCGATTCCCGCCGGCACGAGCACGCGGCAGAATTTCACCATTTATGTCGGCCCGAAGGACCTGAAGGCACTGAAGGTCGTCGGCAATGGCCTCGACGCCGCAATCGACTACGGATGGTTCGGCTTTGCCGCCGTCCCGATCCTCTATCTCCTGAAGTTTTTCTACTCGATCATCCATAACTATGGCGTGGCCATCATTCTCCTTACGCTCTTCATCAAGGCGCTGCTCCATCCGATCACTAAGGCCTCATTGGCCTCGATGCGGCGGATGCAACTCTTGCAACCGCAACTGAAAGCCATTCAAGAGAAGTACAAAGGAGACCGTGAACGTTTGAACGCGGAAATGATGCAACTCTTCCGCAGCAACAAGGTCAACCCGATGGCCGGCTGTCTCCCCATGCTTGCCCAAATCCCGATCTACATCGCCCTTTATAAAGTGCTCTGGAACGCCGTAGAACTCTATCGCGCGCCGTTCGTCTGGTTTTATCGCGACCTCTCCGCCCCGGACCCCTATTTTATTTCCCCCGCGCTGCTCGCCGTTGGATTCTATCTCCAGCAAAAATTGACCCCAAACCCCAGCGGCGACAAGGCCCAGCAGAAAATGATGCAAATGATGACCTTCCTCTTCGCCGGCTTCATGCTGTTCCTCCCCAGCGGCCTAGTCATCTACATCCTCGTCAACACCGGCTTCAGCATCCTCCAACAATGGCTAATGAATCGCGGCCTAGGCTTCCGCGACCTACTCCGCGGGAATCTGCGGCCGAAGGCGGCATGACGTTTTGGGACACGATTGAGTCCAACGGCAATTCAGTGACTTCCTATCGTCTGTATCTGGGGAATTGTTACTCCGTCTGCTGAATTGATTTCCAAGGGGGGAACCGCCGGGGCTTGCCGTGTTGGAGGTCCTCGTTTGATTTATTCCCGGCGCCGCCGTCGAGCGGAGTGCATCTGCCATGTGGCGGGATGGACGTGAGTTCTAACCGGATTGGATGACCTCGCATTCCAATTGGTGGAGATCGGCTGTTGCTGTGGGTAATTCACAGGAAATTGTGATCCCTGCACAATCTTCGCGTTCCGAAGGACTGCCATCTTCTCCACACGACCCCGGAGCGATATCCATTGCGCTCCAGGTCCATTGTTGCCCCTTCCTTGTTCCGGGGTTGGTCACTTTATAGACGGACTTCGGGGTTGATCGCAATGCATGGAAGATCTTTGGATCACGCAGGAAAATCATCTCCACCTCCGTATTCATCGGGGCTGATCGGCGGAGTTCGTCTTCGCGTTTTTGCAGACGGGTAACACACTCGGCATGTTCCGGCTTGATCGTCACTTCTTGTGAGGACCCCGGTTTGTACCAACCGCCATCGCCGTGAAAAAGGGTTGTCAATTCAGGAGAGGTAAATGGACGACCTGCCAACGCATAGGGCACATTTTTTATCAATGCGCTCTTTCCGCGTTTTCCATTCGGCTTCGGTCATTCATTACGTCCTTTGCGTGACAATATTTTGAGGTGCGCAACCGTATAGTTTTACGGGAGAAAGCTCAATCGGTGATTCCAAGATTCAACTTGTGAGTTAAGTCCCTACTGATTGGTGTGAGGGATGGCCCGCAAAAAACCTCAGCCAGCAGAATTTACTGCAACAACGTGGTTTGCACTGCGGTGGCGGGGGTGAAGATTTTTTGTTGGTAGGGTTTGGTAGTTGAGGAAGAAGTCGTCGTGTCGGTGCCGCGGGCGAAATAGAGCATCGCGGCGGTTGTGGCGTTGTTAAACCAGCGTTCGGAAAAGTTTTGGTAGGCCACACTTAAAACCAGGCCTTCGCCCGATTGGAACGGAACGCCGGCCGGATCGGCGTATTGCGGGAGTTCGGTCACTTGGTGTTGCGCATTAATCACGGCCGCGGCTTTCCAGAACGGGGCTGCTTCGCTTTCTTTGGTCAACGCCACTTCCACGCCGAAATCTTGTAACAGCCCCTGCGCCGCCACCAAATGGCCGGCCGTCGGCACCGCGACGCGCGTTTGCTTCGTGACGTAGCCGCCCGGCTCTACGGCCAACGGCTGATGGCCACATGGATCGGTCTCGATCAGTAGTGGTTGTACATCTTGCATGACTTGTTTGGTGTCCATCGGTTCGCCGCGGACCGTGAAGCGGAAATAGACTTCAGAATAATCTTCATCGGTGGGATTCCGTAACCATACTGTGGTTTCGAGGCGATCAGTGGGGACGATCGCGTAGCCGTAGCCCGCCGGCAACGTGATTTTCTGATGTGCGGATGTTGTGGCCGCAATCGGGAGCCCGGTGCGTTCGCCGGAGCAAAGGGGATTGGACTCGCCGTGATTCGCGACAATCGCGAGGTGCAGCAGAGATGCCGGCAACGCGTTGCCGTTCCGATCTTCGAGCTCCGGTTCAAATGCGGTCATCCACAACGGCTCTTCGATTGCAAACGCAATGCTGCCTGGTTGATCGGCGAGGCGTTCCGGAGCGGATTGCGCGGGAAGCTTGAACGGACCGACGCGATACGTGTAACTGCGAAGGCCCGCACTGACTGGTATTGGCGACGTCGGGGTTGTTTCAATGGCGGGCGGGAGGCTGGCGGTCACTGGCTGCAGAGTTGGTGCATTCGCTCCTTGCGAACAGGCCACGAGCGAGATACCTACCCAGCCGATCAAGGAACTATGGAGAATTCGCTTCACGGTTGCGCACCTTAACGGTAATTTTCATAAAGAAAATACGCAGTGCAGCGCAAATGCGTAACGCGGAGCGTTAGTGGGGCGAGTGGTGTGTAACAATATGTTATTATTGTGTATTACTGAGTGGTTGAATTAGCGATATTCGGGCCGCGCCAACATTAAATATGCATCACACCGCGATCCCCTATCTGAAGGACACCATTGTCGCCGTTGCCACCCCGTCCGGAGTTGGCGCTATCGGCATTATTCGACTGAGTGGAGAAGGTGCGCTTCAGATCCTCCGCACGCTGTGGATGAATTCGGGTCAAACTGTTGATAATTTTGAATCCCATCGAATTTACATGGGAAATGTGATCGATTTCTCCACAGGGTCGCTGCTGGATCAAGTCCTGGCGCTCTGGTTTCAGTCGCCGCGTTCCTACACCGGAGAGGATGTGGTCGAAATCCACGCCCATGGCAATCCGCTGATCCTCGAACAAATTGTAGCCAGTTGCGTTGCCGCTGGGGCGCGGTTGGCAGAGCCTGGTGAATTTACCCGTCGGGCCTACTTGAATGGACGGATCGATTTGACGCAGGCGGAGGCCGTGGCCGACGTGATCGCCGCTTCGAGTGCCGAGAGTGTCCGCCATGCCCAAGAGCAACTCAGTGGGCGACTGTCTCGGGTCTTGGGGAAGATTGCGTCAAATGTACTGGAGCTGCGCGCGCAAGTAGAAGCGAGTCTGGATTTTCCGGAAGAGGATCTTGAACTGTTGCGGCAGCAACAAATCGCGGAGCGCGTGACGGCGCTCGCTGGCGAGTTGGAGCAATTAGCCGCCACTTACCATGAGGGCCGTCTGTATCGCGAAGGAGCGCGTGTGGTGTTAGTTGGCCCGACGAATGCGGGAAAATCATCCCTCCTTAACGCGTTATTGGGCGAGACACGTGCGTTAGTGCACGCCACTGCCGGCACGACGCGCGACAGTTTGGAAGAGCCGGTGGTGTGGGAGGGCATTCCGATTCGTTTGACCGATACGGCGGGCCTGCGTCCGTTGCCGGCAGCGGACACGGCAGGGGGCCACGAACAGATCGAGGCGTTAGGCATGCTCCGAACTCGTGCGTTGTTGGAACAGGCCGAACTCCGACTGTTGGTCTTAGATGGCAGTGCGCCGCTGACCGACGATGTTCGGGAGCTTGCTGCACAGCTTGGCACGGAGCGCTTGCTGGTGTGGTGTAATAAAAGTGATTTGCCGACGCAGCTGACGGCAGAAGCGTTAGCGGCGCTCTTTCCGCACCGAGTGCTTGACGGCTCCGCGCTGACGGGCGATGGGCTGGCGACGTTACAAGCGGCCGTGACGCAGGAGCTCCGCGGCAGCACGGCGGGTGAGGCCCATGGGGTCTGGCTGACCACGCGACGGCATAAAATTGCGGTTGACCGAGCGCTCGCATCTCTCTACGAAGCCAAAACCACGCTGGTCAGCGGGCGGTCCACGGAATTGATTGCCGAACATCTCCGGCTGGCCGCCGAGCAAATGGACGCGATCGTTGGCCGTGGCTCGCAGGATGAACTGCTGGAAGCGATTTTCAGCCGTTTTTGTATCGGAAAATAATGGGTGTGCGTTTCGCACCAAGGAATGCGTGTCAGATGGATGGACAGTACGACATCATCGTCGTGGGAGGTGGCCATGCCGGCTGTGAGGCCGTATTGGCGGCCGCACGGATGGGGTGTTCGACGCTGCTGTTGACGCAGAATCTCGACACCATCGGACACATGAGCTGCAACCCGGCGATTGGCGGGCTGGCGAAGGGACACTTGGTGCGCGAGATCGACGCGCTCGGCGGAGAAATGGGGCGCAACGCCGATCACGCCGGGATCCAGTTTCGCTGTCTCAACCGCAGCAAAGGGCCTGCGGTCTGGGCCACGCGCGCGCAATGCGATCGCTTCCATTACAAGGCTCGGATGAAATCGGTGCTCGAAGACACCGCGAACTTGCACATAAAGCAGGCGTCGGTCGAAGACTTGGTCATTGAATCCGGCCGAGTGTGTGGTGTGCAAACGCATTTCGGACAACGATATGCGGCGCGTGCGGTGATCTTGACGACCGGGACGTTTCTGAACGGATTGTTGCATTACGGCGAACGAACCATTGATGGAGGTCGGGCCGGAGACGCCGTCGCGCGTGGCATTTCTAATACCTTACTACAGGCGGGTTTCCGCTTAGGCCGATTGAAGACCGGCACGGTCCCGCGCGTTGACGGGCGGACGATCGATTTTGGGAATTTGGAAATTCAACACAGTGATACGCCGTTGCCTGCGTTCTCATTTTTTTCCGACGACCATCCGCTGCCGCAACGGCCGTGTCATATCACGTATACGAACGAGCAGACGCACGACGTGATCCGCGCCAATCTGCATCGCTCGCCGATGTATTCCGGCCAAATTCAAGGGATCGGGCCGCGTTATTGTCCGTCGATTGAAGATAAAGTGGTGCGATTTGCCGACAAGACGCGGCACCAAATCTTTCTCGAGCCGGAAGGTCTGGAGACACGCGAAATTTATGTAAATGGGGTTTCCACGTCGCTTCCCATCGATGTGCAATTGGCGCTGCTTCGCACAGTGCCTGGCCTGGAGCGCGTGGAGATCATGCGCCCGGGGTACGCCGTGGAATACGATTTTATCGATCCGCAACAACTGCATCCGACGTTGGAAACAAAATTCGTGCACGGGCTGTTCCACGCGGGACAGATTAATGGAACCTCCGGCTATGAAGAAGCGGCCGCGCAAGGGCTGATCGCCGCCATCAACACGGTGCTGCAACTGCGAGGTGAAGCTTCGTTGGTGTTGGATCGCAGTCAAGCCTACTTGGCGGTCATGATCGATGACTTAGTGACCAAAGGGACCGAAGAGCCGTATCGGATGTTTACGTCGCGCGCCGAACATCGCTTGTTGTTGCGGGAAGGGAATGCCGATCGCCGACTCTGTGAGATCGGGCGACGCATCGGGCTACTCGGCGAGTCTGAGTATCAGCGGTATCGGCAGAAGGCCGTACAGATCGAACAGCTATTGGCAGTGTGCCAGGAAACCATGCTGTCGCCGCAGCCGAGCGTGAACGATCAATTGGCAAATTTCGGCAGTGTACCGATAAAAAAGTCGACCCGTTTGGCGGATCTGTTGCGCCGAGACGATTGTCGACTGTGCGAACTTCTCCGCGCGTTCACGGCGATCGATCCGGCCGCGTTTTCTGAAATCGCGTTGGCTGAGGCCGAAACAGAGCTGCGCTATGCGGGATATGTGGAATTGCAGGATGCGGCCGTGCGTCGTTTAAAAGAAGTAGAAATGGTGACGATCCCCGCCGATTTTTCCTATGCCGATATTCCCGGTCTCTCGACTGAGATTCATCAAAAATTGACGCGCATTCAGCCCCGAACCTTGGGGCAAGCGGCGCGCATTTCCGGCATGACGCCGGCCGCACTGTCGATCTTGTTGGTCTATTTAAAAGCGCGCGCCGCTTGAACGAGCAGTCGACGTTACTGCAATCCCACCCACAGCGCCGTGCAAGTCAAATTGACTAACGCCAGCGGGAGCATCACGCGCCAGCCGAGACGCATCAGTTGGTCGTAGCGGAAGCGCGGCAGCGTCCAACGGATCTGGATGAAGAACCAACAGCAGAACGTCATTTTGGCCAACACCACACCCACTTGCAGCGCGGCGACCAAGACTGATGGCCACGGCGCGTTCCAAGACCAATTTGCAGGAAAGAGAAAGAATCCAATGAGTGCGACGGCCCCCAGCCCGATCGAGGGGATGCCGAAGACGACGACTTCGAAGTCGCGCAAATCGCCGTAGCGTCCACGTCGGAAGCGACTACAGAGATAGGTGCCGAAGAGCACGGCGCAGAGACCGAGGGGGAGCAATAACCAGCGGAGCGTCAATGTGGGATGCAGCCGGACCCATTGCCAATCGAGTCCCGGCAGATGCCAGCCGCCGAAGAACAGCGTGGCGAGGAGTGCCGAGGCGACGGCGATATGGGCATATTCGGCCATGAAGAAGAGCGCGAATTTCATGCTACTGTATTCGGTATGGAAACCGGCGACGAGTTCCGATTCGCCTTCGGGCAAGTCGAATGGATTGCGGTTGGTTTCCGCAAACAGGGCGGTCAGAAAGAGGAGGAACGCCACTGGTTGGTTTACGGCGAACCAATGATGCAATGCTCCCGCCTGCATGGCGACGATCTCCGGAATGCGCGCCGTCCCTGCGGCCAGCAGCACACTGACCAGCGCCAAACCCATCGCCAATTCGTAACTGATCATTTGCGCCGAAGAACGCATGCCGCCGAGCAGCGAATAGTTATTATAGGAAGACCACCCCGCCAACATGACGCCGTAGACGCCAATTGAACCGACGGCCAAGATGTACAACAGTCCGACGTTTAAGTCCGCGACCTGCAGCCGCAACGTGTAGTCACCCAATTGCAACGGTTCGCCGAATGGGACCACGCCGATCGTGACACTGGCCACAAAGATTGCGATGAGTGGGGCGAGGCAGAAAAAAAATCGATTCGCGCGTGCAGGCAGGATGTCTTCTTTGGTCAGGAGTTTGATGACGTCGGCGATGTTGTGCAGCATGCCGCCCAGACGGATTCCGAGGATAGCCGCGCGATTCGGGCCGCGCCGATCTTGGATATAGGCGGAGCCTTTCCGCTCGAACCAGATCAAGAGAGGAATAAAGGTCAAGACGACGGAGACGATGAAAATCGGTTTAATAATTTCGACCCAGAGCATACTAAGACTCCTGACGTCCGCACTTACGCACTGACGCACTGACGCACGGCCGTGCCGTTCAACAGCGTGCCGAACTCTCCCACCTGCTCCCACGTGATGCCTTGAAAACTCGGCACGGTCTCACCGATGGCCGCCAAGATCGCTGCGGCGTCTTCCCATGGCAATGGCCGCCCTTCCAATGTGGCCACGTGTTGTGCCACCGCCCAGGCGGGCCGTGCTTCCGCCTGTGACGGCATCGCGCGTTCGAACCGCTGCACCCGCCCCTTCACATTCACAAACGTGCCGCACTGCTCCGCGACCGTCGCTAACGGCAACACGAAATCCGCCCACGGATACGGGTCCGGTGTGGGAGCCTCCAACGTATCCGTCTTTAATGTGTCCAATCGATCCGCCGCGCCACCCTGTTCGATCACGGCGTCGACGTTTGTCAGCGGTCGCCATCGCACGGCATCCGGATGCACGCCCCAATTGGTAGTCAGCAAGACGACGCATGCCGGCCGCGTCTGCTGCACGGCTGCGATTTCCTCCGGTGTGAGCGCATCGAGCACGAACAGTACTCGTGCGCCACCGGCATAACGTTCATGGATTCCAAATTCTGAGAGCGCGCGGGCGTTCGGATTTTTGTCGCAGTGACGCAGAATTTGATCTTCACTTGGATTCGGATATTCGCGCCGTGTGGCAAACAGCCGCGCGCCCGCCCAGGTTTCCCGCACTAATCGGGTCCATGCAAAGTTCTCTTCGTTCGAACATTGCGCCGAAAGCACGACCGCGCGCTCCGCAACCGACACCTGCGCCAATATCGTGCGCAGCTGTGCCAACACGGTGTCCCATGATGCGCGTGTCCATTGTCGGTTTTCCGGCGAGCGTGCAAATGGTGTGACTACGCGATCGGGAGCGTTAATATATTTGTACGTCAGCCGGCCCTCGTCACACATCCAGCACTCATTGACGTCGTTGTTTTCGCGCGGTCGATACCGATACGCCACACCCCGTTCTTGATCGAGCCAAACGTTACATCCGGTGGAGCATCCGGTGCAAAGCGATGGAGTTTTGGAAAGGAACCAAACGCGCTTGCCGAAACGAAAATCGCGACTGGTGAGTGCGCCGACCGGGCAGATGTCGACCGTGTTCAACGAATAGGCGTTTTTCATCCCTTCCGTACCATACGTGACGATGGTGGAACGGTCGCCGCGCTCCGAGAGCGCGATTTCATGGGCCTTCGGCACTTCGTCGCAAAAGCGGACGCAACGCGTACACAAAATACAGCGCTCGTCGTCGAGCACGACAAGCGGCCCCAACGGCACCGCTTTCGGTTTTTGGACTTTTTGCTCGCGGAATCGATACGGCACGGCGGAATGATCGAAGTATTGATCTTGCAACTTGCATTCGCCGGCTTGGTCACAGATCGGACAATCGAGTGGATGGTTGATTAGAATGAATTCGAGCACCGATTTGCGCGCTTCCAGCACGACTGGGGAATCCGTTTTGATTTCCATGCCCTCTTGCACCGGGCAGTTGCATGAGATCTCCAATTTCGGACGGCCGACCACTTCGACCAGGCACATGCGGCAATTTCCAGCGATCGAGAGTTTGTGATGATAGCAAAAATACGGGATCTTAATTCCCTGCTCCAGACAGACTTGCAGGACCGTCTTGCCAGCCGGCACGTCATATCCCTGACCGTTAATCGTGATTTTTGGCATGCAATTAACTCACTTCCATAGTCTCCCTCTCCCGTTGGGGAGAGGGACGGGGTGAGGGGGAGAATCATGCGTCTGACGACTCCCCCTCACTCCGTCCGCCTGCGGCGAACTTCCCTCTCCCCAACGGGAGAGGGAGGTCAAGGAACAAAAACTATCCCTGCCACTCCGGTGCTGGGTACGGTGACCGTCCCTCCCGAATGAACGCCTCAAATTCCGTCCGAAACTTCGTGACGTAACTGCGCACCGGCATCGCCAATGCGTCGGCCAACGCGCAAATCGTGCGGCCTTGCATCTTGTCGGCCAGGTCTTGGAGCAACGCCAAGTCTTCGTGGCGTCCTTCGCCGTGGTAGAGGCGATGCAGGATTTTTTCGACCCATCCCGAACCCTCGCGGCACGGTGTGCACTGGCCGCACGATTCGTGATGATAAAACACCGCCAGATTTTCCAACGCTGCGACCATGCTGGTTTGATCGTCGATGATGATCATTCCGCCAGAGCCGAGAAATGTTCCCGCGCCTTGGAGCGACTCATAATCGAGCGTCACGGCAAACGCCTCGTCCGCCGTGAGGACCGGAACCGACGATCCGCCGACGATCACGGCCTTCAGTTTGCGACCCTTCCATACGCCACCACAATATTCTTCCAGAAACAATTTGAACGGAATGCCGAGTGGCACTTCATAGACGCCGGGACGATTGACATGTCCGGAGACGCTCCAGAGCTTGGTGCCGGTACTTTTGCCGACGCCGATTTTGGCGTACGCCTCGCCGCCATGTTCGAGGATCCATGGCAGTGCGGCAATCGTTTCCACGTTGTTGACCACGGTGGGGCACCCGAAGGCCCCGGACACGGCCGGAAATGGAGGCTTGATGCGCGGCATGCCACGTTTGCCTTCGAGCGATTCGATCAGTCCGGTTTCTTCGCCGCAGATATACGCGCCGGCTCCGCGATGTTGATAAAAATCGAGGCTGAAATTTGACCCGCAAATATTCTGTCCCAAAAACCCGTGCTGATACGCCTCGGCAATGGCTTGCTCTACCATCTCCCATGGCCGATAGAATTCGCCACGAATATATTGATACGCGGTCCGCACACCCAATGCGTAGCTGGCGATGATGACGCCTTCGATCAGCATATGTGGATCGTTTTCGAGGATCGCGCGGTCTTTAAAAGTGCCGGGCTCCGACTCGTCCGCATTGATGCAAAGATAAATCGGCTTTCCGGTATTTTTCGGGACAAATCCCCATTTCACGCCCGCCGGGAATCCCGCGCCGCCACGCCCTCGCAACCCCGATCGCTTGGCTTCCTCCGTCACTTGTTCCGGCGACATCTGGAACATTTTTTTGAGCGTCGCATAGCCACCCTGCGCCAAATAGGTCTGGATTGATCGGGAATGCGGCTTGCCCCAATTTTTGGTCAGGATCGGTTCCATACTATTGTGTACCAGAGGATCCTTCCCCGCCGGAGGTTGCGCCTCAGGATGACGATGCGGCAGAAAATCTGCCGCATCGTCACTTCAATGCATCCAATAATTTGTCGACCTGCTCCGGCGTAAGATTTTCGTAATAGTCGCGACCGTTCACTTGCATCATCGGAGCGGTGCCGCACGATCCAAGGCACTCCACTTCCGATAACTGAAACCGTCCGTCCGGCGTTTGTCCGCCGACGCGGACCCCCAATTTTCCTTCCAGATATTTTGTCAGCTGCTTTGCGCCACGGAGCCAGCAACTGAGCGTGCGGCATACTTGCAAATGGTGCCGCGCACACGGCCGCCGTTCGTACATCGTGTAGAACGTAACGACTTCGTACACCGCCGCCGGTGTGATATCCAACACCTGCGCGACGGCTTCCATGGCCTCCGCGCTGACCCAACCCTCTTGCGCCTGGACGATCCATAACACCGGCAACAACGCCGCGCGTCGTGTGGGATAACGAGCACAGAGTTGTTCGATTTGGTCGCGTTGGGCGGGCGTAAACTGAAAGGCCATGCGCGGCTCTTTACGGGAGTTGGCGGGAAGAATCAAGTCGGCGCATCATTATTTCCACGACCAAATCGTGATTCCGATCAGTCGTTGAGGGGCGCCCGAGTCACCCGCCGTTAGCGATCCAATTCACCGGCGACAATATTGAGATTTCCGAGCACTGCGATCGCGTCGGCAATCAAGCTGCCTTTGATGAGGTGTGGATAGGCTTGAAAGAGCGCGAAACAGGGAGGCCGGACTTTGAGTCGATACGGTTTTCCGGTGCCATTGCTGACGAGATAAAAGCCAAGCTCCCCATTGGCCGCCTCGGTGTAGGAATACACTTCACCGACCGGCGGCTTGACGCCGAACATGATCAATTCAAAGTGGCGGATCAGCCCTTCAATGCTGTTGTACACCTCGTGCTTCGGTGGCAGGGCCGAACGTCCTGCCGGATTGATGATCGGCCCATCGGGAATCTTATCCAAGGCCTGATGGATGAGCCGTTCCGATTGATCGATCTCTTCGATCCGCACCATGATCCGATCGAACGAATCGCCCACTTCGCCGATCGGGATATCGAATTGCAGTTCGTCGTAACACAAATACGGATGGGCCTTGCGGACATCGTATGGTTCGCCACTGGCGCGCAAGCACGGGCCGGTGAAGCCGTAGGCGATCGCGTCTTCGCGTGAGATCACGCCAACGTCGCGCGTTCGATCCAGGAAGATCCGATTTTTGCGCAACAGCCCCATGACATCCTTCACCGCCTTGCGCATTTCCAACAACGCGCCGCGCACGCCCTTGGCGAATCCTTCGGGCAGATCGCGCGCCACGCCACCGATCCGCGTGTAGGTGTTAGTGAGTCGCGCCCCGGTCAGGGCTTCGACCCAGACGTACATCAACTCGCGCACGTTGAAGAAATACCAATAATTCGTGAGCGCGCCCAAATCGACGACGTTCGTGGCGATGCAGACCAAATGGTCCATGATGCGCGAGAGTTCGCTGATGATCACTCGGATGTATTGCGCGCGCGGCGGTACCGTGATGCCGAGCAATTTCTCCACCGCCATGCAGTACCCGACGTTATTCAGCAGCGGCGAGACGTAGTTCAGTCGATCCGTGTACGGAATGACTTGCGTGTAGGTGTGATCTTCCGATTCCTTTTCGAAGCAGCGATGCAGATAGCCGATTTCCGGTTCCGCACCGACGATGCGTTCGCCATCGAGCGTGAGCAACACGCGCAACGTCCCGTGCATCGTCGGATGTGACGGACCCATATTGAGGTGCATGTGATGCGTATGTAAGGCGTCAGTCATGGCCATGCTCACATCAGCGGATCGGGCGTTGGAATTTTGGGACGCCGATTCACCGGATAGTCCTTCCGCAGCGGATGTCCTTCGAATTCGTCGAACGTCAGTAAACGCTTCAAATGTGGATGCCCGACAAAGGTGATGCCGAAGAGATCGAACGCTTCTCGTTCAAACCAATTCGCCGCCGGCCATACCGCGACCACCGAATCGACTTGCGGCGCTTCTCCGGCAAGCCGCACTTTCACCCGTACGCGATGTTTCTGTGTAGTGGAGTAGAGATGGTACACGACTTCAAATCGCTCGGCTCGTTCCGAATAATCCACACCACACAGATCGATCAGCATGTTGCATTCGATGCCCGGCGTTGCTTTCAACCACTGACAAAGCGGCACGATCTGTTCGCGGCGCACGATGGCCGTTTCATCCCCGCGAAAGTTGTGGGTTTCGATTATCGCTTCGCCGAAGCGGGCCCGGAGTTGTTCTAAGATCGCTTGTGACATGTTGCTCTCAGTTAAGCGGCGTTCCCTTTTTTGACCACACCCGACGCGGCCACCAGCGGCGGTGCCACGGGAAACGATTGCCCGGTCCCGCAAATTTTTTCCTGCAATTTGACTAATGCGTGGATGATTTGCTCCGGCCGTGGTGGACAGCCGGGAATGTAGACATCCACCGGAATGATTTCATCGATCCCCTGCAGCGTCGAATAGTTGTCGTAAAATCCACCCGACGAGGCACACGCACCCATCGCGATGCACCATTTCGGTTCACACATTTGGTCCCAGACCCGCTTGAGAATCGGTGCCATTTTATATGTGATCGTTCCCATGACCAACATGAGATCCGCTTGCCGCGGACTGAAACGTACCAGCTCCGCGCCGAAGCGCGAGATGTCGAAGCGCGAAGAGACCACGCCCATGAATTCGATCGCGCAACACGCGGTGCCAAACGGCATCGGCCACAAGGAATACTTCCGCCCCCACGCCAACACGTGTTCCAAGCGCGTGGTGAAGAACCCCTCCTGCAATGTGTTCTGGATGCCCATATCGTTCCAGCGTACGCACGTAAGCACGTACGCACGTACGCACTTACGCACGTAAGTTACTGTTCCCAATCCAACGCGCGTCGCTTCCACACATATGCGAGCCCGAGCCCGAGGATGGCCACAAAAAGCAATCCCTCGGTGACGATGAATGGGCCCATCCCATTCTCACGAAATGACCGCACCAAGATTGCCCATGGAAAGAGAAACGTGACTTCGACATCGAACAGCAGAAAGAGGATCGCCACCAAGAAAAAATGAATCGAAAATCGCTGTCGCGGATTGGAGGCCTGGTCCACGCCGCATTCATACGGTGCTAGCTTGGCCTTGGACGGCCGTTTTTTGCCGATCAGCGCTGAGAGTCCCAAAAAGCCAAGTCCCAACGCAATGGCGAAAAGAAAGAGCACGGCGATAGGAAGATACTCAGAAAGCATCGCGCGGGATGATGCGCTGAAGAGGGTGACAATGTCAACGAGAAGACGGCGAAGTTTTAATGACCGAGACCATGACGGCGTAAATATCGAACGACGGCGTCGTGACCCATCGTGAAAAGATTCGTGAAGCGGATCCCGATGCGTGTTTTACTTCCGGAGAATTCACGGCGCACAATTTCGCCACGCAATGAGACGTCGCGTTCCAGTGCGGAGAGATCGACGACGACCTCGACCCGTCCCCCCTCCTGCACCGCCGGGCTATCCGCGTCGAGCATCATGCCGCCGCAACTGAGATTCAGCGCGGTGGCCGGAATGAGCCGCCCTTTGTAGCGAATCGTGACCGGCAACTCGATGTCGACCCGCTCATGGCGGCGCCGTTCTGCCGCTTCCTGTTCCGAAGGTTGATCCACCATGCCACACCCCTTGTGCAGTGTATATCGGCCCTCGGCCAGAAAAGTTGCGTGAAAAATCCCCAGTGCTTTCTACCATGCTAACCGGCTGTTGCAACTCCTCATTTCCTGACTTATGACTCATACTCTCTATGTCATCAACCATTGCGGTCATCGGAGCGGGCAGTTGGGGCACAGCATTGGCGCGGCTCTTGGCGAGCCAAGGCCGCCCGGTCACGTTGTGGGCCTTCGAGGCGGATTTGGCCGCGCGGCTTCAGGCCACTCGGATCAACGATATCTATCTCCCTGGCGTAATCTTGCCCCCCTCGTTGACTTGTACTACCGACCTGACGCAAGCCGTCCATGAAGCCACGCTTGTCGTGTTGGTGACCCCAAGCCACGTACTGCGCAGCGTGGCTACACAAATGGCACCGGCTCTCTCCCCGACTGCCATCATCACCTGCTGCACTAAAGGAATCGAAATCGGCACCGGCCGACTCATGTCCGAAGTCTTGGTCGAGGCGCTCCCTCAGCACCCCACCACACTCCATACCTTTCTCTCCGGCCCCAGCTTCGCGAAAGAAGTTGCGGCGGAACAGCCTACGGCCGTTGTAGTGGCTGGGACTGATCGTGTTGCTACGCAACGCGTACAAGAAGTTTTTCGCACTCCGTATTTTCTGACATTCACCCACGATGACGTCATCGGCGTCGAAGTCGGCGGCGCGGTGAAAAACGTCCTCGCGATCGCTACCGGTATCGCCGAGGGACTCGGCCTTGGCCACAACACCCGCGCTGCCCTCATCACGCGTGGGCTGTATGAAATGATCAAGCTCGGCCGTGTCCTCGGTGCCAATCCGTTAACCTTCGCTGGCCTCGCCGGCCTGGGCGACCTTGTCCTCACATGCACCGGCGAACTCTCTCGCAATCGGCAAGTGGGCATTGCGCTGGGCCAAGGAACTCCGCTCGAAAAAATCCTCCGCACCATGACCATGGTTGCCGAAGGCGTGGCCACCTCGAAGGCCGTTTACGCCCTCATCCAGCGCCATCAATTGCGTGCGCCGATCTGCAGCGCCATCTATCATATCCTCCACGCCGGCATGCCGCCCCGCGCAGCGCTGACCGAGTTGACCTCGATGGACCTCAAAGATGAGTTCGCCGAGTGGCTCGTGAAATAGTAAGTGGAGTGTTCCCTTCACCATATTATTAGGGGTCACTCCGTCTCGCTGACGCAGTTCTAGGCCCTTTCCGGCCCTCGATTTTGGCTTTACAGTCGTCAAATATGCGTATTATACGTCGCTGAAATATGAACCCCCGCATCTACCGCCCTCCGTTTCAAACCAAACTCCCGGGACAGCAATGGGTGCTGCGCCGCGAAACACGGCGCCATCAGCCATCGGCAGCCAATGCGTTCAGTGCCAGACATCCAGCGAATCGTACGCGCATCGACCCGGCTCGCCAGCCATATGTTCCCTCTCTCTCGCCACCAGCCACCGCGCTCAGCGTCGCTGTCATCCCCACACTTCCCATCGGCATGATGGTGGACGGTGGTTTCGGACCGTCATCCGGAGAGCCCCCGCCGTTCCTCACTGGGGCGATGATTGTTCTCTGCGCGGCTGCCGTCGTGGGGCTGGGTTATACGATGCATCGAGTCGCCCATCAGCTGAGCGGTGGTTGGGGCGGATTTATCTACGGACCCTTTGTGACAATCCCTGCGGCCCTGCCGCGAGTCGTAGCAGCACGCCCACAGACACTCGCGGAGCCGGAGTCTGAAGATCCTGCGATGGGGGCTCTTCCGCCATTAGAGCGCGGCGCGATCTTGGCCTATGACCTTATTCGTTGCATCCCCAAACCGTTTGGCGCCGCGCGCGTGCTCCGGAACGCGACTAAAGCTGCCGCTCGCGTAGCAACATTGCGCACCAACGGTGCTGACTGGAACGCCATCACGATCGCGGCACAAGACGCCACGCACCAATTCGAGGCCGCCATCAAAGCATTCCATGGCAACGCGATCATGTTGCTCGTAGCGACGGAGCAATTTGCGGCACATCTACAACAGAACGCCGAAACGACGCTCGCCGAAATTTCATGGCGGTGCGCTGGCACGTTAGGGATGACGATCGGTCAGCAGGTGCGGAGCCACGCTGAGAAGACGCAACAATTTACTGCCGACGCGGCGGCGTTCGCTGCGTATTGCGCCCATCGCGCTGCTGTTGCGTACATCAACGCCTCCCATTGTGCGACAGTTGACCATGCGTCATCGCCAGTACTGCAACATTTGTCTGCGGCGGAAGCCGCGTATCAGTTGCTCCACGAATGTTGCGCAGCGCTTGAACGACCGGCGGACGTTGCAAAAGTCGAAGTCACAATCGAACAGCTCCGATATGAAATGGCAGAGACCATCGCCACATTTCACCGTCGAGTGCTACAAGATGCCGCCGAGGCGACAGCTTGTCGCGATTCCCGAGCCAATGCCAAAGCCTCAGCGCAACAAGCGCAACTCTTTCCCCCGTGGACCGAATATGTCGATGTTCCGTGGATTCACGCATCGACGCTTCTCGATCGTCTGAATGCGGATTTTGAGCCTATCGAGTCGGAGATAGAGCGCCTCAGACAAATGTTGGACCGTCTCCACACCCAAATCGAAGACTTACACATCGACGGTCCGCTCGACGCCGTGGCCGCGGAAGTCTTGGAAATCGTGGCTGGCTGGCTCCGACGTTCGTGGGTCGTAGTGACCGGCCCCCTTGCCTCGCGCGCCGAGCGAGAGCGCGAACGGGAGCGGTTACAGGCCAATGCAGTTCGACAGGGCCGACGTTTGGAACAACTGCAAACCAACGATCTCCGTGACACTGCGACGACCACGTTTTCCGCGCTCCTTGAAGCCGTGCGCCGACATGCTCCACTTCATCCGGAGGCGGAAGAAATCGCACGAGCGGCGCTGCTCACGTTCCTCCGCCAACGCCCGGAGTGGACCAGCACGCTCTTGGAAGTCTTGTTGCAACAAGCCGACATGGCTCCAAGCCTCATCTTTAACCTCGTCACTATCCTCGGCACTGAACAACCCGGATGGTTCACTGCTGCGCCGCTCGATCTCTTGCGTTTCCACGCCACGCGGCACTCCGTTGCCATCCGTGCTTGGCGCCAACTACAAGCTACACATCCGCACACGTTTGCGGTCTAAACGCTTATGGCGCTGGCATCGAGCGAATGATTGACAAGCATCAGCTGCTTCATCTAAGCACCGGCGCATGCCTCGCGGAAAAACGAAGACGCGCACCACGCGCGATGAATTAGAAATGAGCCTCTCCGAAGACGACTTGATTTCCGGCCTCATGGAGATCCAAGGCCGAAATGTCGAAGTCGTGGCGTTTGGGATCGCGTATTCCGGCGTGTTGAAGGAAATTAACGTTCGACAAGGATACGTAACAGTCGCTGACGGCGAAGATCTCGCCGCGTTGGAATTCGAACGCATCGAATCGTATCGTCTACTCGAGTAATTGTGGCCATCATCACCCTCACCACAGATTTTGGCACCCGCGACGGTTATGTCGGCGCGATGAAAGGCGTTGTGCTCTCTATCGCGCCGCACGCACACTTGCACGATTTGGCCCACCAACTCCCCGCCCACGACGTCACTCACGCGGCCTTCGTGCTAGCCGAGGCCGCACGCTACTTCCCTGCCAACACGATTCACGTCGCGGTTGTCGATCCCGGCGTGGGCAGTGCGCGCCTTCCTATCTGCGTATGTTGCAAGGAACAGTGGTATGTCGGTCCCGATAATGGTCTCTTTACGCTTTGTCTCGGCGACGACCCTTGGATCGGTTACCAGCTCACGAATCCCGCTTATTTTCGCCACGCTGTCAGTCCGACCTTCCACGGCCGCGACCTCTTTGCGCCGATCGCCGCCCACGTGGCCAACGGCGTCGATCCGCAGCAATTCGGACCTCCGCTCGCCACGCTGACTCAACTGCCCCTCCCCACCACGCAACGCACCGGCGACGAACTCTGCGGAGAAGTCATTTATCTGGATCACTTCGGCAATGCAGTGACTAACATCCGCACCACGGACCTTTCCGTAACAGGCAATATGCTGCGCATCCAAGTCGGCGAAGTCGTCATCGACGGCCTGGCCCGCACCTACGAAGACCGTCCGCCACTGGCCCCGCTGGCCGTAATCGGCAGTCATCACTTACTAGAAATCGCCGTGCGCGAAGGTAGCGCCGCCCGCCAACTGCAACTCCGCCGTGGGACCCCGGTGCAAGTCCGATGCACCACGGCGTAATCGTATGCGCATCCTGATCACCGGTGGAACGGGCTTTGTCGGGCGCGCGCTCGTAGCACAATGCGTGGCGGACGGGCATCACTGTACACTCCTCACGCGCGGTGTGACTGAGCCGATCCTTGTTTCCTCCCAACTCACGCATCGCCCGTGGGACCCCTTCCAGCCAGGCCCATGGCAAGCGGCTGTTGAAGGCATTGATGCCGTCATTCATTTAGCTGGGGAATCAGTTGCTGCGCGACAATGGTCAATGGCGCAGCGGATGCGAATTACACAGAGTCGTGTTGTCAGCACGCAATTATTAGTCGAAGCCATAGGTCGTGCGGCGCAGCCCCCTGCCACGCTGCTCTGTGCCTCCGCGATCGGTTATTATGGCGATGGCGGAGAATCGTGGCTGACGGAAGCGCATGCGGCGGGTGATGATTTCTTGGCGCAAGTCTGTCGTGAATGGGAAGCGGCTGCGCGTGCGGCGACTGCATGGGGAACGCGCGTGGTCTCCTTACGGATCGGCCTTGTGCTGGGTCCTAATGGCGGGGCATTGGCCCGCATGCTCCCCGCATTCAGGCTGGGTCTTGGCGGTCGACTGGGCCCTGGCGATCAATGGATGAGCTGGATCCACCGAGACGATCTCATCGCGCTGCTGTGTTTCGCGCTGCACGACGCACGTGTCCATGGCCCGGTGAACGCCGTCAGTCCGTCTCCAGTGCGCAATCGTGATTTCACGCAGTGTCTCGCAGCGCTGCTCCATCGCCCAGCCGTGTGTCCACTCCCTGCCCCATTGCTTCGCCTGCTGTTAGGAGAGCGCGCCCAACTCCTGTTGGCGAGCCAGCGCGTCAGCGCCGCGCACGCGCTGGCACTGGGATTCCAATTTTCGCAGCCAGAGCTCGCAGGGGCACTCCGTGCTTGCGTGATACGATAATGCATTGCTGGTATTAGGAGGATTTTCGCGTGCCGGCCAATTGATGATAATCGCGGAGAATCGGCGCTGCATCGGTCGCGGCGCCGACGAGCAAATCTCGCAATCGTTCTCGATGTGGTGGAAGCAGCGCGGTAAATAGCAGTGCCATTCCCAGTTCATCACAGCGGTGAATCCGCGCCGTTGCCTCGATCGCATCTGCTCCAGCGCGAGATGTGATCCGCACTTGACACAGTTGTCCCACTGGTCGCTGTAATGGGGAAAAGAGAAAAAGCCCGCCGAAGCCAAGGTCTTTCGTTTCGCCCCGAATCACGACTCCGTCCGCAAAGCGACATTCCACGGACATCATCAGCGGCACCCGCACCCACACGCGCTGTTCACGAGGAGGCATGAAACGATCTATACCTTAATATTGATCAACGTCGAAAACATTTCATCCATCACTTCCGCGACACGAAAGTTCGGACGAAACGCGGTCTTCGTCACGATGTGATTTACCGACTCTTCAGCATAATCGATGTTCGTCGAATCGTAGCTATATGGATCCGCCGATTGCAGTTCCGGTGGCACGGGAATCCGTTCGGTCGTGGCTTCGACTCCGCCTTTCGGCAATGACTGTTGATTGACCCGCGTCTTGGCTGCGTTAGGAACGTTGTGGCGTGCAATGTTGTCCGCAGTCGCGTGGAGGCGGGTAAAATTAACCCCTATGCCGGTGAGTGGGATGGAGAAATTAAAACTCATGAGTCGCAAATTATACGACACATGGTGGTGATTGTCAAAATTCCTGGATGCACTTCTACTGGACTCCGCTCTCAGCGCGGCATAAATGAGCTATGGCCAGCGACCGATTTCGGCGTGCCGAATCCGTCCGCACCGTCTTGCGACTCCTCGCGGTTGTGCTCGCGTTGTATGTGGCGTGGCTGGGGGCACATAGTTTTGACCGCATCAAGGCCCTGGGGAAAAATATGCAGCCATCACCCACCAATACCGTGCACGCCCCGGAATTTCCGCCGGGCCTCGAATGGCTGAATACCGAGCGCCCACTAACGTTAAAGGAATTGCGTGGCAAAATCGTGCTACTCGATTTTTGGACCTATTGCTGCATCAATTGCATGCATGTCATTCCTGAGCTGAAGCGTTTAGAACAAGCGTTTCCGGATGAACTGGTCGTAATCGGCGTGCATTCGGCGAAATTTGTTGGCGAACGCGACACCGAGAACATCCGTCAAGCCGTGCTCCGTTATGAAATCGTCCATCCCGTAGTGAACGATTGGCAAATGCAGATTTGGGAGCAATATGCCGTCCGTGCTTGGCCGACTTTGGTCTTGATCGACCCGGAAGGACGGATCGCCGCTGCGACCTCGGGCGAAGGCATCTACGAACCGCTCCACAAAGCCATTACCAAGCTTATCGCCACCTTTGCGACCAAGGGATTGCTGGATCGCCGGCCGCTTGCGATGCGCCAGGAACGGCTTCCGGACGCCGACGCCCCCCTTTCATTTCCCGGCAAGGTTCTGGCCGACGCCGCGTCGGATCGACTCTTTATCGCCGATTCGAATCACCATCGCATCCTCGCCGTATCACTCCAGTCTGGTAAAGTGCTGCAACGCATCGGGTCTGGTGCGCGGGGACGGGATGACGGCGCGTTCACAACCGCCACATTTTTGCATCCTCAAGGCCTCGCCCTCGACGGTCAACAACTCTACGTTGCCGATACGGAGAATCATCTGATTCGTCGGATCGATTTGCAGGCGGAAACCGTAATGACGATTGCCGGAACCGGAGAGCAAGCACGCCGTCGTATGCGGCCAGGACCAGCACTCGACACCGCACTTAACTCCCCGTGGGATTTGGTTGTGCATCAGGGCGTGCTCTATATCGCGATGGCTGGGGCGCATCAGCTGTGGCGGCTCGACTTAGCAAGCGGCCAGTTGGCCGCGCATGCGGGCTCCGGGCGTGAAGACCTGCACGACGGCCCGTGGGACACCGCGGCCCTTGCCCAGCCCTCCGGCCTCGCTACGGACGGCCAGTCGCTGTATTTCGCGGATAGTGAAGTCAGTGCTATTCGTCGTGTGGACGTAGCGCCCGCCGGCCGAGTCGAGACGCTGTTTGGTGCCGGGCTTTTTGCCTTTGGCGATCGCGACGGAACCATTGGCACGGCCCGCTTACAGCATCCGCTGGGCGTTGCTCTGCACCGTGACAATTTGTACATTGCCGACACGTACAACAATAAAATCCGCCAGGTCGATCTTCGGACACGCACGTTGGAGTCATTTGTCGGAACCGGCAGCGCTGGACATGATGACGGCGATCCCGCGACGTTCGATGAACCGGCTGGTATTTCTGTGGCTGGCGACACGTTGTATGTCGCCGATACCAACAACCACGCGATTCGCGTCGTCGACCTTCAAACTCGCGCCGTACGGACGTTCAATGTCACGTTTGAGTAACCACACGACGGCGCCCGATCTCGTACGGGCGCGCTTCACTTTCCCTACGACGGTCTGGGATCGGTTTCGGCAGTATGTCGAATTGCTCCAACACTGGAATCAGACCTATCGGCTTGTTGGTTCAGCCGCAGCCGAAACGGTTTGGGACCTCCACATCGCTGATTCTCTCCTTCTTCTTCCCTTCATACCGGAAACAGGTCGCTTGGTTGACCTTGGGAGTGGCGCGGGTCTGCCGGGGATCCCGCTCCAAATTGTGCGAAATGATCTAGAAGTCGTATTGGTCGAGCCTCAGCAAAAGCGGATCAATTTTTGCGAGGAAGTGAAACGGCGGCTCGGCTTGTCTCGTCTCCGCATGGTGCGAGGTCGCGCAGAACAACCGGCTGTTGTGGCGGAAGCTGGGCGCGCTGATATCGTTGTTTCGCGCGCGACGTGGCAACTCTCGACGTATGTTCGTTACGCAATGGCGTATCGTCAACGCGACGGCCGGATCATTGCGATGAAAGGGCCTGGTTGGGAATCGGAACTCGTTGACCTCAAAGCGCGGTTGCCACTCAATATCTGGTCGCATGTCCAAGTTCAGCATGATGAACTTCCGCAAAGTCGGGCAAAAAGAGCTCTGCTTATTTTTTAAGCTGATTAATATCAAAATTATGATTCATATTTTTTTCATCCAGCAATGATTGCCGCGTTGCAGTTTGGCCATTTCCTTTGTGGTTGATTTGCATCGCTCTACAGCCTTTATGTATCGCGGTTTTGGGGGTGGATGTTTGGTATAGCAAAAATATTCATCCAGATAAGTGTATGAGAACGTTGCTGTTGACCTAAAATCGGCGTTGCGAATTGTTTTTGTAGTGCCGGTCATTTTATAAGCGTCAGTGGCCATTCGGTCTGGAAGACGTGTCGAGTGTCTGGTCATTGCTCTCTCAGCGTTGCCGGTGGTGATGTGGTGAAAAAGGGCGTGCGTGCGATGGCGGCTGTGTATGTTGTTTTGTCTGCCGATGCACGGTGTGCGGATGATTATTCGACTAAGGCTTGGTTCCACGTGAACTTATGCGATGTGGAGATAAGTTGTCCTTGCGACACAATTTGGAATGCGGTAGACAGCGTGCGTGGCCGTGATCATCACAATTTGCAATCAAAAGGGTGGCGTGGGGAAAACCACGACGTCTGTTAATCTCTCCGCGTCGCTTTCCGCAGCAGAAAAAAAGACTCTCCTAGTGGATATGGACCCGCAAGGGAATGCCGGAAGCGGCGTTGGCGTCGATAAAAGGGCGGTGACGCAGAGTGTGTATGATGTGTTGTTGGGTGAGTTGAGTATTGAAAGCGTAATTAAAAACACTGAATTGAGCCATTTGCATATCTTGCCATCTAACCTTGATTTGGTTGGAGCTGAGTTGGAATTGAGTGGGGCGGTTTCACGAGAAAGTCGGCTAATATCTGCTTTGACTCCGATTCTTTCGAATTATGATTACATAATAATCGACTGCCCCCCGTCGCTGGGACTCTTGACCCTTAATGCGTTGAACGCGTCTCATGGGGTTATTACTCCCGTGCAGTGTGAATATTACGCGCTTGAGGGGATTGCTGACCTCATGAGTACCGTCGAGTTGGTGAAAACAAGCCTCAATCCGCGGCTGCAGGTGTTGGGAGTGTTGCTGACGATGTATGATGGGAGGAATAATCTTTCTAAGCAGGTCGCCGAAGAGATCCGCTTCCATTTCGGTGTTCAAGTCTTTCAGAGTATCGTCCCTAGAAATGTCCGCCTTTCTGAAGCCCCGAGTCATGGCCGTCCGATTATTTTGTATGACATCAAATCGATAGGAGCGATTAAGTATCTTGAATTTGCCCAAGAAGTGATGGCAAGAACCCCGCTCTTATTGGAAGTCCCAGCAAAGGAGAAAGCCTATGGATTCGCCGCAACCGCCACGCAGGGCGTTGGGCAAGGGATTGGCATCGCTCATTCCGTCACGACCGCAAGCGGTGACGATACCGGAGAGGGATGAGTCTGGCGCTCGCGTTGGTGAGGCGGTGACAAAAATCCCACCGCATCAAATTGTCACCAATCGGCAGCAACCCAGGACGGAGTTCGACGAAGCGGCGTTGGATGAATTGGCAAATTCCGTGCGGCGAAACGGAATCCTGCAGCCTCTCCTTGTGACTCCACTCGATGGGGATCGGTATGAGTTGATTGCGGGAGAACGTCGGCTCCGAGCCGCGCGAATTGTTGGTTTGGAGGAAGTGCCGGTAATAATAAAGCAAAAGGTCGACACCGATGAAATGTTGGAGCTGGCGCTCATTGAAAATGTCCAACGTGAGGATCTCAATGCGATTGAAGAAGCAAAGGCCTACGCGGCCCTGATGGATCAGTTTGGGTACACGCAGGAAGAAGTCGCGGATCGTGTTGGTAAGTCGCGGGTGACGATTACGAATAGCCTTCGATTGCTTCAGTTGCCAAAAGTTGTGCAGGACGATGTGGTCGTAGGGAGATTGTCCGCCGGTCATGCCCGTTCAATTTTGGCGATTGGCGAGTTGCAAGAACAGTTGGCGATTCGTGAGCAAATTTTGAAGGCGCAACTTTCGGTGCGTGATGTAGAACGAATTGTTCAGCAGCGCCGAGGCTACCGCCAATCGCGCCCCCGGCATCGCGCCACCACTATTCAACCGTCGGCGCAGATTAAGTCGATTACGGACGAGATGATGCGCGCAACCGGGACAAAAGTGGAGATTCGTCCACGAACGGAGCAGTCTGGCATGGTGATGATCGAATATTATTCCTTGCAAGATTTAGATCGAGTCTATAGGAGGGTGACCGGACAATAGCAGCGGATGCGGAGGTGTCTCATGTTTCAGCGAGGAAATGGTGAGAAGGTCACGCGGATGCCGCAACCTCGTCACGATCAAGTCAATGGATTGCTCGATAAAGGGTGTTCGTTTGAAGGGAAATTGACCTTCGACGGAACGGTACAGATCAACGGCGATTTTCGCGGCGAAATTTATTCCGACGGCACATTGGTGATTGGGACCGAGGCGCGTGTCAAGTCGACCGTATTTGTCGATACGCTCATTGTGTATGGAAAAATTGAAGGAAAAATCGAGGCCAAGTCGCGAGTTGAAATGCATGTGCCGGCGGTCGTGACGGCAGATTTGAAGACGAAGAATTTGAGCATCGAAAATGGCGTCATTTTCCAGGGTACGTGTCAGATGGACCGACCCGTCGAAAAAGGCACCGAAGCGCGTCTCAATGCGGCCACGGCGAGTCCGACGCTCGTTGAAACTGAAGCCTCTGATGTGGAAGAAGATGTTTTGGTAATGTAGTCGTAATTTAACCGTTCTCCTGGGCGTCGGTACGTCTGTATCCGGCGCCCGATGTCTGTTGAAGCGGGGTTGTTTATGTTGGAAGTTGCCGTTTCGCTGAATGTCGAGCCTTTGGGCGTATTGTTCCACGCCCTCATTTTTTTTGCAGTAGTCGCCGTGTTTGCTCAGTGTCTCGTGAAGCCGTTAGCGCGAGTACGTGATGCTCGTCGACAGGCCACAGTGGCACGTCAAGAGCGGGCTGCCGCTTTCGTGGCAGAAGCAGAAGTGCTGGAAGCGCAGCACAAACAAATGATGACCGCTGCGCGTCAAGCCGCGGCTGCAGAGCGCGAAATTTTGCGGCAACAAGGGATGAGTGAGGCTGCTGAAATCATGCACACGGCGCGGGGGAAATCCCTGGAGCTGTTTCAACGGGCCCAAGCTACTTTTGCCGGCCAGCTCGCGGCCGCGAGAAAAGTGCTGGAAGTGGATACGCAAACCTTTGTCCAAATCATCGCAGAGCGCTTGATGGAACGGGAGTTGAAGAAAAATGCGGATGAATCGCTGGGACAAGTCACGCCCTTACGGCCAGCCGCATCAGGGAAATCGCACTAGGAGCTACGACGTATGGTCATCAATTGGGGATTTGTTTTTAGTGTCGTCAATTTTTTCTTATTTGTCGTGGCGCTCTATTGGCTGTTACGGCGTCCGTTACAGACACATTTTGCGGCGCGTGCGCATGATTTAGAAGTTGCACTTGCGGAAGCAAGGGGTGCGGAGCAGACCGCGCAGCGACGTCTCGATGAAATTCAAAAACAATTAGCGCAGAGCGAGCATGCGATTACTGAATTGAAGGCGCAAATGCGTGCCGATGGTGAGTTGGATCGTCAGGCCATGGTGGCGAAGGCGCATGAAATGGCGAAGAAATTGGAACTGGATACGGAGCGCATGATTGTACAGGAGCTCAGGAAGAATAAAGAAACGCTGCGTGGAACAACCGTGGATATGGCCATTCTCATGGCGGAACGGCTGTTGCGGGAGCAATTGACGACGGAGGATCAATTCCGCTTGGTGCGTGATTATGTCCAGCGGCTCGGTTCACTCCATTAATAAAACGATCAGTCTATGTCTTTTGATGCAATCATCGGTCGTCGCTATGCGACGGCTTTCTTTTCCCTCGCCGAAGCGCAACACTCCGTTGAGCTCTGGTTAGCGGATCTTGATCATTTTGTTGCGACTTGCCGAGGCGCACCAGATCTCTTGGCTGTCTTAGCGGATGCGAATTATAGTCTGCCGCAGCGATTCTGGATTCTGACGGACGTTGCGTCGCGCCTACAGTGTCATGCCATGACGGTCAATTATTTGAAACTCTTAATCGAAAAACGCCGTATTGAATGCCTGTTTACGATTGTCGAGGCATACCGACAGTTGGTTGCCGAACGTGCGGGTGTCGTCACTGCAGTGGTTACGACCGCCATTCCAATGAATGATCCTGGTATTGTCACGTCTATTCAAGAAGCGATCGGGCGTTTGAAAAAGAAGCGTGTGCATGTTGAGACCGACACGGATCCAGCCATTATTGGTGGCGTGGTGATTCGGGTCGGCGATGAAATCTTTGATGGGAGTGTAGCGGCGGAGTTGCGACGTATGCGGCTGCGCTTGGCACAATCTCTAGAAGGGTGAGGGAGCGGATATGGAAATTCGGGCTGAAGAAATCAGTCAAATTATTCGCCGTCAAATCGAGAACTACGGCAAGACCGTAGCGAGCGAGGAAGTCGGGGAAATTATTTATGTCGGAGATGGTATTGCGCGACTCCATGGCCTGGAGAAGGCGATGGCAGGAGAACTGCTCGATTTTCCGCATGGGATCCGTGGTGTGGTGTTGAACCTCGAAGAAGACAACGTCGGCGCTGCGATCATGGGCGAAGATGTTGAACTCCGCGAAGGCGATGTCGTGCGCCGGACGGGCCGCATTGCGGAAGTTCCGGTCGGTGAAGCGGTGGTGGGTCGTGTAGTCGATGCCCTCGGAGAACCGGTAGATGGCTTAGGCGAACTGCGTACGACGGAACGGCGGCAAATCGAATTGAAGGCGCCGGGGATTGTCGCACGCCGCAGCGTCTGTGAGCCGTTGCAAACGGGCTTGAAGGCAATCGATGCGATGACGCCGATCGGGCGTGGACAGCGCGAATTAATTATCGGCGATCGTCAGACCGGCAAAACGGCCATTGCGATCGATACGATTATTAATCAGCGCGGTTTGGGCGTGTATTGTTTCTACGTTGCAGTAGGGCAGAAGGCCTCAACGGTCGCTCGCGTAGTCGATAAACTGAAGAGTGCTGGGGCGATGGAATACACGACGGTGATTGTCGCGAGTGCCTCCGACCCGGCTCCGTTGCAGTTTTTGGCACCGTATAGCGGTTGTGCGATGGCCGAATATTTTCGTGATTCCGGGCGGCACGCATTGATTATCTACGATGATCTTTCGAAGCACGCGGTCGCATATCGACAACTGTCTTTATTGCTCCGTCGTCCGCCGGGACGCGAGGCATTTCCTGGAGACGTTTTTTATCTCCACTCGCGGTTGTTGGAACGCGCGGCGAAGCTAAGCGACCAAAAAGGGGGCGGATCTCTGACGGCGTTGCCGATCATTGAAACGCAGGCGAGTGACGTGACCGCCTATATTCCGACGAATGTCATTTCCATCACTGACGGTCAAATTTATCTCGAAGCGGATCTTTTTTATTCCGGCGTGCGTCCGGCCATTAACGTTGGGCTCTCGGTGTCGCGCGTCGGCGGGGCGGCACAAATTAAGGCCATGAAGCAAGTTGCCGGAACGATGCGGCTGGAGCTGGCGCAATATCGTGAATTGGCGGCCTTTGCTCAATTCGGCTCAGATCTCGATGCCGCGACGCGCCGACAACTCGACCGTGGCGCACGGCTGGTAGAACTGTTGAAGCAGAATCAGTATGTCCCAATGTCTGTCGAAATGCAGGTCGTGGAAATTTACGCGGGCACGAGCGGCGTGCTCGATGACGTGCCGGTCCCTCATGTGCGCCGTTTCTTGGAAGAGCTCAATAAATTTGTCACGAATCGTCATTCGGTGCTGTTGCAGACGATTCGGGAGCGGAAGGCGTTAGACGATGCGTTGAAGCAGCAGATCACGACGGTGTTGAAAGAATTTAAACACCAATTTGTACACTAAGCCATGGCGACACTGAAATCGATCCGGAAGCGCATTGCTTCCGTCAAAAATACGCAAAAAGTGACACGCGCGATGCAAATGATCGCTGCAGCACGGCTGCGTCGCGCGCAACATGCGGCGTTGAACGCTCGTGCGTATGCGAAGCATGCCTATGAAGTGGCGTTGCGGATTGCCGCCCAGTCAGGCGCTGGTGCACATCCCTATTTGCAAACGCGCAAAGACGTCCGTGTGCAGGAATTCTTGGTGTTGACCTCCGATCGTGGTCTCTGTGGCGGATTTAATGAAAATCTGGTCCGCCAGCTCATCACGGAGTGGAAGCAAGTTGAAGAGTGCGGAGTGAGGATTCACTGTACCATGATCGGTCGTAAGGGGCGGGACGCGTTGAAGGCGCGTGGACATGCGGTGCGCGAAGCGATGGTTGGGTTTTATGAGCAGATTGCGATGGCGAAAGTCTTGCCCGTCGTAGAATCGTTAGCGCAACGGTATTTGCGGGGGGAAGTGGATCATGTCGTGTTGGTTTACAACCGCTTTCGTTCCATGCTGGCCCAAGATGTCACGATCGAACCGTTGTTGCCATTAGTGTCCACAACCAAGGACCAAATTTCCGCCGTTGATTATCTTTATGAGCCGTCCAAGCCGGAAGTGGTGAGCCGGTTGTTGGAGCGTGCGGTTGCGACTCGGGTCTATCAGGCGTGTCTCGAATCCATTGCGGGCGAGTTGGCGGCGCGGATGACGGCTATGGATAGCGCCACGAAAAACGCGAAAGAAATGATTGCCGGTTTGACGATGCAACTGAATCGAGCGCGTCAAGCGTCGATTACGAGAGAGCTCTTGGATATTGTCAATGGGGCGGAAGCTTTAAAGAAGTAATTCGCATGGAGGATGTTTGTTATGAAAACAGCGCACGAATCCACGACAACGCAGCATGGGCGTATTACGCAGGTCATCGGACCGGTTGTCGATGTACATTTCCCTTCCGGAGAGCTGCCGGAAATTTACACCGCGCTCAAAACGACCAATCCGCGGATTAATAATGAACAATGGAATCTTGTGATCGAAGTAGCGCAGCACTTGGGTGAGAGCACGGTGCGGACGATTGCAATGGATGCCACGGACGGTCTGACGCGTGGCGCGGAAGTCCTCAATACCGGATCGCCGATCCAGATGCCGGTGGGGAAAGAAGCGTTGGGACGGATTTTAAATGTCGTCGGACAGCCGGTTGATGAATTGGGTCCGGTCAACGCGAAGCAATTTTTGCCGATTCACCGGCGGCCGCCGTCTTTTCAAGAGCAAGCGACCGATGTCCAGATGTTTGAAACCGGCATTAAAGTGATCGACCTGCTCGCTCCGTATCCACGTGGTGGAAAAATCGGTTTGTTCGGTGGTGCGGGCGTCGGCAAGACCGTGGTGATCATGGAATTGATTCATAACGTTGCGATGCACCACGGTGGTTATTCTGTGTTTGCGGGAGTTGGGGAGCGAACTCGTGAAGGAAACGATCTCTGGCATGAAATGAAAGATTCTGGCGTTTTGGACAAAGCCGCATTGATTTATGGACAAATGAACGAACCGCCTGGAGCGCGTCTTCGCGTCGCCCTCTCGGCACTAACGGTTGCCGAATATTTCCGCGATGAAATGCAACAGGACGTGTTGCTCTTTATCGACAATATTTTCCGGTTTACTCAAGCGGGATCTGAAGTGTCGGCGTTGCTCGGACGAATTCCATCGGCAGTGGGATATCAACCGACCTTGGCGACGGAAATGGGCGAATTGCAAGAACGCATCACGACCACGCGGAGCGGATCGATTACTTCCGTGCAGGCCATTTACGTTCCTGCGGACGATCTGACGGATCCCGCACCGGCCACGGCATTTTCTCACTTAGATGCCACGACGGTCTTGTCGCGCCCGATCGCGGAATTGGGAATTTATCCCGCCGTGGACCCTCTGGATTCCACATCGCGTATTTTAGCGCCGGATGTGGTTGGCGAAGACCACTATCGTACCGCACGCCAAGTACAATTAGTGTTGCAGCGGTACAAAGATCTTCAGGATATCATTGCGATCCTGGGAATGGATGAGCTGTCGGAAGAAGATAAGCAAACCGTCGCGCGGGCGCGCAAAATCCAACGTTTTCTGTCGCAGCCATTTTTTGTGGCCTCTCAGTTCACCGGCAGTGAAGGAAAATACGTCAAATTGGCGGACACGATTCGCAGCTTTAAAGCGATCATGAGCGGCGAATACGATCATTTACCCGAACAGGCGTTTTATATGGTCGGCGCGATTGAAGAAGCGGTGGTCAAGGCTGAGCGTTTGGCCAAAGAGGCAGCATAATGAATTTGCAAATTCTCACGCCGCAAGCGGAAGTGGTGCGCACGGAAGCCTTGTCGGTTTCAGTGCCTGGTGTGTTGGGGCGGATGCAAATCTTGCCAGGGCACACCCAAATCATCAGTTTACTCAAGGCCGGCGTGCTCGCGTATGAAGATTTGAAGGGCCGCCACCAATGGCACGTGGGTGCCGGCCATATTGAAGTCGTGAAAGATCACGTTACCGTGGCAGTGGATTCTGCGCTGGCGAGCTAGGTGTTCCGTATTCGAATGGTCTGAGGATTGGTAAATCTTCAATCAACATTTGGGCCGTGACGGCATCGTTGCGGTGCTCTTCCCACACTTGTTCGGCTAACTCAAAAGCCAAGCGCACTTCCCGCAGGCAATGGTCGATGTGATCACTTAACCCCGGATCGGTGCCCGCAGCACAGTTGTGTTCCACCACAGCAAGCCCTCGCTCCAAAGCCAAACGCATATCTTGTAACGTGCTTGATTGTTGCAGAATCGTTTCCTGAATAGCTTTCGTGATGAGCGAGCGAAGTCCCTTCACGGTTTGATGGCGATCCGTCATGGAGGCGCCGAGACGATATTGTGTGATTAAGAGCGTGAGCGTGTCGAGCAAGGGGGGGAGATGGTGAATCGACATGGGGCATTTCATAGCAGCTGCAGGGTATGCCTGGCAAGTGTCGATAAAATGAGATGTTATTCCGAGCTAAAGTCTTGGCGCCAGATGCCGTTATATACGTTGGAGGGATATTGTGTCGCAGCTTCGTATCGAAACGCCGCGGTCAGGCCATGAGCTTCTCTTAAAGGCCGCAGCCGGGTATGACGCCAAAGGCAGCAGAGGCACTGTCAACACGAAGGCCAGTGCCCAGTTGGCCTTGTTGCAGAAAGGGAGTGCCGGATTTGCCCAGTCTGGTCATGCTGTGGACTCGACCAATATTCTCAGCCGCCAAGAAGCGGATCGATTCATCAGTCAAAATAGAGATCTGCTCTACGTAATCGATAATGATGCCTCAGGGAAAGCTAAAGAGCGTTTAGAGAAGACTGCAATTGCGACGCGTGAGAACCTGATTAACGTCGTGGCGGAGACTGCACACGCGTTGTTAACGCCAACCGCAGCTAATGTCGTGACAGTCAAAAAATTGGAGCAGCGGCCCCAGCTGGCCGCGATGTTAGTGCTGAATACGGCTGGAATTCGGAATCTCGTGAATCATGACGATGCCGTGCGCGCGTTGTTTGCGGATGACGCACCACTACCGGATCAGGCAATGTATGAACGCGTAGGAGAGATGGCCGCCGACCTCTTTGAGTCGGGCAGTACGCTTGATGACGCAGAGTTTTTTAAGGCCCATCCAAAGGCCGCAGTGTATCTGCTCGGCAACAGCGATGTCGTCCGCGATATGAGCGTTCCCGCCTATGCGACCTCGCGTCAACTTACTTTTTATAACGCCGTCGATAGTGATCCGTACCAAGATCTGTTTGACAATAATGTCAGTCAAGTGGCTGCGGACGCCACGCAATCGGGTGTGTTTAATCAGTCGTTCTTTGCCACGGAAGACTATGTGCCCTTTGCCGAATTTGTCGCGGCTGGGCAGTTCATTAAAGACGTTCCGACGCCTGGGGAGACGCTCCATAATCATCCCGAATATCGGCTGCAAAACGTTGGGCGCAATGATCGGTTTAATTATTCTGACGTGGTCAAAGGCATTGTCGCGATGCAAGCGCGTGATTTGTTGGCGGCCGATCTTCCGGTGAAGGCCGATTTTTTCCGCAGCGAGTTAGAAGTCGCACAGATAGCTTTAGCGCGGGCCGATTTTCGTGCCAACCTCCAATCTGAGTCGGCGCGGGCCGACCTGAGCGCGCTGAGCGGTTCCGGGGTGCGACCAACAGTTTCCGCAGCGACGCTCAGTGCGCTTCGTCAACAATTCCGTTCCAGTTATCGCGATCCACCGAACCGCATTTCAATTATGGTATAGGTCCATCTCGGAAAAAAATTCCCAGAAGCAGCGGTCAATTGAAGTACGTGCTCACGTTTCAATGGGCTGTCAAAGCATCAGTGCGTTGGAAGATATTGGTTTTTTCCCGTGGCATTGGACTTGCAAAAATACGGCTTGGAGGTCGTATGCCCGTAATGCCGGTAATGCTCACCGACGTTGACCAGCGCATTCAGAAAGCGGCTAGTGGAAGTCCCACCGTGGTCGATAATAGGTCGCGACGCAGTTTTGAATCGATCTTACAGCGGCAACCCACTCCATTGGCTGGGGTGCTTGCCCGGCCGGTGAAATTTGTCGTGACATTGCGTGACTATCTCAAGCATCCACTGCCGACGACTCGTAGTGTTGCGCAACAGACGCCCGATCCAAAAGCCATACTGGGGAAGTGGCGTGGCTTTCAGTCATTGGCGCCGGAGCAGGCGGCGCAAGTTGAAACGGCATTGCATGAGGCGAGCGAACGTTTCCGAGTGCCGAAGCGCTTGCTCGCGGCGGTCATTCAAGCGGAGTCGGCTTTTAATCCATCCGCCATTTCGCGGGCTGGCGCAAAGGGACTGATGCAGCTGATGGATCCGACTGCCCGGGCGCTAGGCGTTCGCAATTCGTTTAACATTCGAGAGAATATTTTGGGGGGTGCCAAGTATCTGCGGCAGTTACTCGATGTGCATCGACAGAATATGCCGCTTGCAGTGGCCGCATACAATGCCGGGCCCGGTGCTGTAAGAAATTATGGTGGCATTCCCCCCTATCGAGAAACACGGGAATACGTTTCTCGAGTCATGAAATACTTCACGGCTCCAATTTAATGATGCTATAGTCGAAGCCCAGCATGAAACGAGTGATGACGAGGGGGGTTGGGAGCGCGGCGCTCTCCGTATTGTTGGCCGTGTTCCTGCTATCGGACGTGGCGGCGGCGAAGGGGCGCCGGAAAGTTCGTGTTGCACCGTCGGCAGCGCCGCCTGTGGAAGCAGTGTCACCAGCACCTCCGGCGGAACCGATCACGCCAACGCCTCCTCCGGGGCCCTTTTCGTTGCCGACATATGAAGTCGTTATTTCACCCATCTCTCCGACGCGTGGGAAATATTTAGAACGCCTCTTTCCGTTAGTGCATGAGGCGTTGCCGATGCTCTGGCCGGATTATCCGTGGGACCAGCTCGAAGTGCCACCGCTCGCGACAACGCAGCCGGTGTTTAATTTTGGTGAGCAGAAACATTTCAAACGTCTCTTGGAGCTTTGGGACCAACGTCCGGAGCCTAACCCGACTCTGCTTGAGGTGAAGAAATTCCTTCGTGCGGATCTCTTGCATGTCTTGGCGCGGAGCGGCGACGGGACGCGTTGGTCAGCTGTTCGCGACGCGTATCTGGCTGCGTTAGAAACGTATCCGTCTTCAGTCTACGCCGTTTCCGCCAGTTATCACTTGGCCCTCGTATTGTTGCAATTGCGTGATTATCACGGTGCCGTGACATTGGCCCAGCGCCAGGAAGCCCGTTGGGAGGCCGATCCGAAATGGGCGATGCCATTTCGTAGTTTGCTGATGGAGGCCTATTATCGCCGCGGTCGTTATGTTCGTGCCGAGGATTATCTCTGGGAGTTGGCGCGTGCGACGTTGCGCAGGGAAGATCTGACCCCGCATCTCGCGCTACGTTATGGCGACAGTCTCTTTTGGCAGGCGCGTTATGAAGAAGCCGTCGTGTGGTATGAAAAAGTGCGAGAGTTGCTGGAAGCGGCCACCACCGAAGCGGGGGCTGTCTCACGGCTATATTATGCCGAGTCGCTCTTTCAGCTCGGAAAATGGGACTTAGCGCAACCCCAATTTGCGGCGTTGGAAAAACAAACCAACTTACGCATGCCGAACCAGTTGTTGAAGTTTCGGCTGGTCGAATGCGATATCGAAAGTGGAGTGCCGGCCACGATTGCGTTGCAACGATTGCGGTCGATTGTTGCGCTGGACGATCGAAGCGAAGTGGCGCTGGTTGCTGAAATGGCCTGGATTCGGATGGTGCTACGGTCCGGGCTGCATGAACACTTTGCCGATGCGCAGTTGAAGTTACAGGCCATTGAACGATCAAAGCCCGGCCGTCGATTATCGGATGAATTGTATTTGCTGGGGGCACTGCTCGATTGGCGTGGAGGATCTATTGCTTCAGCGGTCGAACGGCTGCGGGGGTTTTTTCTTCATGTCAGTCATCGGACCGATACGCGACTCGTGGCGGCGGCAAGTGATTTTACCTCGCTCCTGCTTTCCGACTTGGCGGCTGTATACTTTAAGCGAGAGGATCGTGCCGGCTTTCTGATGCTCTGCCATGAGCTGCGCTATGCCATTCAACGGTCCAATTACAAATTATACCCATTAATCTGGGTGGCACGCGCCTACGTCGAGACCGGCATGGCTGGGTCGGCGGCGCGCCTTTATCAACGACTCGTCATGGAGTTGGAGTTAACTCCGGCCCAGCGGGATTTTACCCTGTTGCAGCTTGCGCATACGTACAGCCAATTAGGCGAGATTGCATTAGCGGGGAAAGCGCTGGCGGTCGTATCCCAAGTCCCTCAAGATCCACTGAGTCAACATTTGTATTATCTGCTGCGCGCTACGCAATTTGTGGCCGCGCAGCAGTACGACGCGTGTGTCAGCGAGTTGGAACAGCTCATGAAGGGTGGCGTGCGCGGTGATGAAATTCACACGGTGGCGCTGCAGGCCTCGATTTGCGCTCGAAAAGCAAAAAGATTTCCCGATGCCTTAAAATTTATTGGCATGGTGGCGGATGAGCATGCTAATATTCTCCGAAATAATTTGTCGCCTCAGTTGCAACGGTGGCAAACACAGGCGCTGTTTGAAAAGATCAACGTGTTAGCGGCCATGGGGAGCGCCACCGACGCTGTCCGGTTATTTGAACAAACTCAAACAATGATTCCGCCGGTGGTGCCTCCGCTGGAGACGGTTTTTTCGGCCGTCCAGTCGTATCGTCAGTTAGGCGATCCTGATAGAGGGGCGGCATTATGGAAGCAGTATGGTGGCAATGCCTCCACTGTGCCGGACGATATTCGTGATCAGTATGCGAAATTGTTGGAGCTCTTGGGGCAGACGGAACTTTTGCCGGTAGCACCTGGTCTGGCATTGCAATAGCCGTTGATTGGTACACGTGGGGGACGGTGCATGCGAGCAAAACCGAGTACAGCGGTCGTCATCGAACGGCAGGAACAGCGGGAGATATGGGCGACGACGACAGCGCGGGCCATTTCTTCGTTAGCCACAGAACTCTTAGGACATCTTGGAACCATCGAACTCTGTTTTTCAGAAGTGCGACAGACGGCCGGTGACGTAACCGCCGGTCATCATCTCGCGCGACGATTGAATTGGGGCGTCGAGGCGATCGAGGCGATCTACACGACGGTGAAACGTCATGTGCGGCAGGCTGAACTTCCGGCGGCCAGTTTTATCGATATCAATTGCGATGCGTTGTTGGAGGCGGCGTTGCAGCACTGTCAACCCCTGATGCGTGAGCGGCGGGTTGTCTGTCAGCGCCATGAAAATGCGGCCATTCAGTGTCGCGGAGATCAGTCCCTTCTGTTGTGTGCATTGATGCGCATCTTATTGGTCGGCATGAGTGCCTATGCGGAGCAACAGACGCTTGATCTGGCACTGTGCGAAGAGGATGGTTTTGTACGCGCCGATTTTTTGTTCCAAGGTGTCGTCGCTGAAAAATCCACGAATACGGCGGTCTGGCACGAGTCCAGTTTTTTCGAGGACAGTGGCTTAATGCAATTGCATCAAATCTTCGAATTGCATCGCGGTGGCGTGTTATGGACGCGCGAATTATCTACGACACGGTGCGTGGCCGTTTGGGCAAAAGATCCCACCCGCGTTCCGGAAACCAACCAAGGAGGTGCATGCATCGCCATGGGGTGAAATGCGCCGTGTGACAGCGGCTCAGATGTCGTGTCGTCGTAGCTGTAGATGGCCCAGTGGGAACTAGTCGTTGTAAGGTGGTCGGTTCCATCGGCATGAAGGGGGATTGACGTGCGAATTGTCGTGGCGGACAGTCAAGAAGTGATGCGACGAGTGGTCGTGTCTGCGCTGGAGGAGCGCCGTTGCGAAGTCCTCGAGGTCCCCGATCTCAGCAGTCTCCATATGGCGTTGGCGCAAGAGCCTTCGCTGTTAATTCTCGATGCAGTTCTTGGTGCGCCGCGTCTGCCCGAATTGTTGGATCGTTTACGCACCGAACATCCGGATCTTGCGGTAATCGTCACATCGTATCGGGAGTCGCTGCAGGAGGCGATGGAAGCTCGGCAGCACGGCGCGGTTGAATATCTCGCGAAGCCGTTCCGCGTGGAGCAGTTGGAAGCGGCCGTGGATAAGGCCCTCGGTGATCCGCAACATGCGTCAACGCCGCTGCTGGAGCAAGATTGGCGGCATCTGCGGTTGGAAGCGTTCCCGAGCGTGCAGCGAAACCCACTAATGAAAAAGGCCGTAGGATTGTTGAACAGTGTCGCCAAAACGGACATCACGGTCTTGATCTGTGGGGAATCGGGAGTTGGGAAAGAGGTCTTTGCCCAGTCGCTGCATCAGCGGTCGATGCGGCAGCAACATCGGTTTATTGAACTCAATTGCGCCTCGGTGCCGGCCACCTTATTGGAATCGGAGCTTTTTGGCAGTGAACGTGGCGCCTTTACCGGTTCGGTGAGTACCCGCGTCGGAAAGTTTGAATTGGCGCAGCGCGGAACGATTTTGCTGGATGAAGTCAGTGAAATGGACGTCTCGCTGCAGGCTAAATTGCTGCGTGTGATTCAAGAAAAGGCGCTGTATCGGATCGGTGGCGATCGCAAAATTCCGCTCAATGTGCGGATTGTGGCGACGACGAATCGCGATTTGCGTCAATGGGTCAAGCAAGGCCATTTTCGTGAAGATCTCTTCTATCGACTCAATGTGATTGCGTTGCATGTCCCACCGTTGCGGGAGCGTCGGGAAGACATCCCCGTATTGGCGCAATTCATTGTAGATCGCTTTAACCGTGAAAATAAGAAACACTTTATCCTCACGATGGAAGCGATTGAGCAGCTGTGTCGTTATGATTGGCCGGGCAACGTGCGGGAATTGGAAAACATTCTCTTTCTGACCGCGTTTCTGACGCCGGGACGAAAGATCACAAAGATTCATTTCGATGATGGCAATCCGTACGTTGTCCCCGAATCGGAAGAAGTCCCCGAAGTCGCCGCCGCATTGGAAGAGCCATCATTGGAGGTCCCAGTCGCCGGCTCCGTCGCGTTGAGCGGGACGATCGAAGATATGGAGCGGGACATGATTCGGCGTGCCTTGCAGCAGTTCACTGGGAATCGGACGCATGCGGCGAACGCGTTGGGAATCAGTGTGCGGACGTTACGGAATAAGTTGCGCTTGTATCCGGATCTGGATCCCTTTGCGGGACAGAATGTCAAGATTGGTCGCGACGTTCCTTCCACAGATTGCCATTAATACACCGGCTGGCTCGGTCAAATTTTCCTAGTTGGTACGGCTGCGGATGTCGCGTCCCGTAGCGGCAGAAAAAAATAACAAACAAATATCGTGAGTTGATGCCATGAGCGCCGTTGGATCGTATGGCATTGCTTTTGCTATTTCCAATCTGTTGGGATTTAGGGAGGCGCTATGACGATCGGACTGTTTTCCACATTGTCGGGCATGAAGTTGAAGGAAGCGGAGCTGGAAGTCGTGGCTCACAACTTGGCCAATGTGGCAACGAATGGTTTCAAAGAGAATCGTGTGGCCTTTGAGGCGGTGCTTGGGAGTCAGGGACAGTCTTCGGATCTGCCGGACCCTAATGCCACTCCATTCGCGGTGATGGGAAAGGTGAAGCACAACTTATTGGATGGCCCGACGTTGTCCACGAACAATCCGCTCGATGTTGCGATTCAAGGGGAGGGGTTTTTTGAGGTCCAGACGGAGCAAGGCACGGTCTATACGCGGGATGGGGGATTTTCGCTGAATAGTAACGGCGAATTGGTGACGCTGAAGGGGGATCGCGTGATGGGGGCCAATGGTGCCCTCGTGATCGGACCTGGGAGCCCCATTACGGTGAGTGGCAATGGATCGATTTGGGTCGGCGAGGAAGAGCGGGGGCAATTCAAGGTCGTCAAGTTTGCGGATCCGGAGAAGTTGAGTCCCATGGGCGCTGCCAGTTTTCGAGCCGATGAAGGCGCGCAACCGACGGCCGTGACTAGTCCGGTCATCGTGCAAGGGCGGTTGGAGGGATCGAATGTGAATGTGACGCTCAATCTGGTGCGCCTGATCGAGATCGCGCGGCAATATCAGATGTATCAGAAGGTCATGAACGAGCAGGAGCGTTTGTCTCGAGAGGCCTCGGCTATGGCGCGTATCGCCTAGCCAAGTGTTGCGCAGATTAAGGAGAAACTATGTCATCACTCGCCACGTTATATGCCGCCGCTACCGGGATGGATGCGCAGGAGACGCGCATTAATAATATCGCCAACAATTTGGCCAACGTCAACACGACCGGGTTCAAGGCCTCGCGCGAACATTTTGAAGACCTGATTTACAACCAGCTGCAGACTCCCGGATTGAAGAATGGACAAAATACGATCTCTCCGACAGGGATTCAGGTGGGGAACGGGACCCGCTTAGTGTCGGTCTATAAACATTTCACGCAAGGAGAATTTAATCAGACGGGGCGGGAGTTGGATGTGGCTGTCGAAGGGAATAATGGTTTTTTCGGTGTCACGCTCGATGATGGAACACCGGCGTTTACGCGAGATGGGAGTTTCCATGTCAATTCGACCGGCGCGTTGGTGACAAGCAAGGGCTATGCGATTGTGCCGGCCATTACGGTTCCGTTAGAGGCGACATCGATCACGGTCGGGAAAGATGGCACGGTTTCCGTTGTGACCGGCGATCAAACGACGCCGACGGATTTAGGCACGCTGCAGTTATCCGTGTTTCCGAATCCGTCCGGTCTGCGCGCCATCGGCCAAAATCTTTTTAAAGAAACGCAGGCCTCCGGATCGGCGACCACGGCGACTCCAGGACAAAGTGGCGCGGGGACATTGGTGCAGGGGTTTTTGGAAAGTTCGAATGTGAATGTGGCGGAAGAGTTGATCAATATGATCGTGGCGCAACGGAGCTATGAAGCGAACTCTCGCGTGTTGTCGACGACGAGTGAAATGATGCGCGCCTCGAATAACGTGGCGTAAGGTGTACGATGCAGCAACGGTGGATCAGCTGGGGACGTTGGTGGATCATGCAGAAATGCATGGTGTTGATTCTCACCTGGTCCGCGACGGCAGTGGCGCAAACACAGGCTTGGACGGTGACGTTGTTGCCGCATGTGGATGCGCCGCCGGCGCATCTCTCCGATATTCTGGATCGGTATCAAACGAGTCCGGAGCTGTTGGAGCGCTTTGGGCTGATTACGTTGGGATTGGCCGTGGGGCAGGCGGAGATCAATCCGGTCCATGTCTTGGCGCTGCTCACGCGGGCTGGGGTCGACGCCGGGCAGCTGATTATCCAAGGGCGCGGCGTCACGATCGGCAATGGCAGTCGTCCGGATGAGATGCAGACACGGTTGGCGGGGGCCGTGCAGCAAAAATTGGCGGAACTGAAGTCGTGTGATCCGGCCGACTTTCATGTGACCTTGCCGACTTTGCCGAGCACGCTGCCGCAGGCTACGTCATTTACCAAGTTACAAGTCGAAATCGAACCTCAGCATGTGGAATTGGAAACGATCCCGGCGCGCGTCAAATTTCTCAATGAGCAGGGTGAATTGGTGAGTCAAGTCGACCTTGAGGCGAAGGTGGCCGCCCAACAAACGGTCGTCATTGCGGCGCGCGCATTAGTTCCCGGCGTGGTTGTGACGAAGGATGACTTTTTGATCGAGCGGCGGGTGGTCGCTGCGGCGCCGGGGGAGTTGGTGGTGCGCGATCTGGCGGCGATTACGGAAGGGTCGTGGCAGGTGGCGCGGGCGTTGGCGCCGGGAGAGGTCGTGACACAGGCGGTGCTGCGTCCGAACGTCACATTGCAGAAAGGAACGTTGGTCACGATTACCGCGCGCGATACGCATTTTCAGGTCCATGCCCAAGGACGGGTCAAGGCGTTGCTCGAAAATGGGAACGCGGTGTTAGTGGAAAACACGGACTCTAAGAAAGAGATCGTCGCGCGTCCGATCAGTAACAGTGAGGTGGAAATTGTTTTCTAGGGGATCAGCCATTGGACGGTGGTTCGGGGTCGGTGTGGCGCTAACGCTGCTATCGGGGTGTGCGATGCAGTACTCGTCCAAATTTCACGAGTCGAAAAATCAGCCCGATCCCGCGCAACTCTATTCCGGGCTCGTGGAGGAAGAACATCAGCACGTCAAGGCGCGTCCCTCCACTGAAGTTCGTTACGGTTCGTTGTGGAAAGAAAACTACTCTTCGCGGCTCTATGACAACATGTATCGGGCGACGAAGGTCGGAGATACGGTGCAGATTGTCGTGGCGGAATCGGCCAAGGCCGCTGGGAGTGGAACCACAAAAACGAATCGGAAGACGGAACACAAGGCCTCGATCGATCATCTCGGCGGGATTATCGAGAAGGTCGGGAAGCTGATCAGCATTTTTAGCCCGGCCAACTTGTTGGGTGCGAAGACGGAGAGTAAATTTCAGGGCGATGGTGCGACGGAGCGGAAGGGTGAACTCAGTGCGCGGCTGACGGCGACGGTGACGCATCTGTTCGAGAACGGCAATATGGCGATTCGCGGGGAGCAACATATTAAGATGAACAATGAAGAGCAGTTGTTGCTCGTGGAAGGAATTATTCGCCCGTATGATATCCTTCCCGACAATACAGTCTTGTCCACTTCGGTGGCGGATGCGCGCATTACGTATCGTGGCTTTGGAGTTGTCGCCGAGCGGCAGCGTCCGGGGTGGTTAGTGCGGTTGTTGGATTATGTGTGGCCGTTCTAAGGAAATGCAAAATGCAAAGTGCAAAATGCAAAGTGCAAAATGTGGAGAGCCCGTGGTCGTGGCGCGGGCGATGGGGCTCCGCGTTGCTCATTGCAGCACTCATGGTGTCGACGGCGGCGCAGGCGACGCGGCTCAAGGACATTTCCAACTTTGTCGGCGTCCGGAATAATCAGCTGATCGGTTATGGCCTCGTCGTGGGGCTGGATGGTACCGGCGATAGCGCCAGTTCAGATGTGATGCGACGATCATTGGGCGAGGCGTTGGCCAAGATGGGCGTTGGAGCCGATCCAGCAAAATTTCAGGTGAAGAATGTTGCGGCCATCATGGTGACGGCGACGCTACCGCCATTCGCCAAAGTCGGTTCGGCGATCGACGTGCTCGTCTCGTCGATCGGTGATGCGAAGAGTCTCAAGGGGGGGACCTTGCTGATGACGCCGATCAAGGGAGCGAATCAAGAGGTCTACGCCGTCGCGCAGGGTCCGCTGTCGGTCGGCGGTTTTGAGGCCGAGGCGGCGAGTGGCGGTTCGACGATCCAGAAAAATCATCAGACCGTCGCGAAGCTCACCAATGGGGCGTTAGTGGAAAAAGAGGTCGATTTTGGGTTGGCGGGAAAGGCGGAATTAGAAGTGGCGCTCAATCAGCCCGATTTCACGACCGCGGTGCGGATGGCGCAAAAAATCAACGAGCATTTGGGCAGTCGTGTGGCCAGTGCGCCCGATTCCGGCTCGGTCAAGATTCGTGTTCCAGGTCGCTATCGGGGAAAAATTTCCACGCTGATTGCCGAAGTCGAGACATTGGAAATTCAGCCCGATGTTGCGGCGCATATCGTCGTGAATGAGCGAACCGGAACCGTTGTGATGGGGGAGAATGTGCGCGTCTCGACGGTCGCAGTCGCCCATGGCAATTTGAGTATCCAGATCGATCAGAATTACCAAGTCTCGCAGCCGAATGCGCTTTCGCAGGGGCAGACAGTGACGACGCCACAGACCGATTTTACGGTGACAGAAGAGAAAGATCGCAAATTAGTCTTGGTCCCGGAAGGGGTGACGATCGGCGACGTCGTACGCGCATTGAATGCGATTGGCGTGACGCCGCGCGATTTGATTTCCGTGTTGCAAGCGATCAAGGCCGCCGGGGCGCTGCAAGGGGAGTTGATGCTGATTTAGGACAAGGTAAAAAGCAAAATGCAAAGAGCAAAATGCAAAATGGGTTGGAGGGGCGCATGCCGTTAAGCCAGGCCATCGCGGAGTTTTCGGTGCCGTCGTCCGCGAGCTCGCTGGCGCATTCCGATGTGCCACGCACAACACAGGAGGCGTCCACTCCAAACGCCTTGCCACTTGATCAGGGAGCTGGTCCTGCTCCGGAGGTGGTCAAAGCCGCGCGCGACTTCGAGGCCTTTTTCCTCGGGTTTGTGTACGAGCGGGCGTACGAGTCGATTCCGAAGTCTGAATTGATGGGCGGTGGCATGGCGGACAGCATGTACCACGCGCTCTTCATGCAAGAAGTGACTGCGCAGGGCGTGAAAAGCGGCGAAGGAGTGGGGCTTGCAAAAATGCTGATGAAACAGTGGGATCGGCACCCCGGTGGGTTCTCCCCCCCCCAAACCCCACCGGGGGTGCTGCCCACTATGCCTTCCGGCCGGGGTGTCGTGCAGTTTGTCCCCCCGGTCGCCACGCCATTGGAGGTAACCTCGCCGTTTGGAACTCGAAAAGATCCGATCACCGGGCGGTTAGAGCAACACGATGGCATTGATCTGGCGATGGCGCCCGGGACCCCAGTGCGGGCCACGGCCGCGGGAGAGGTGGTATATAGCGGGCCGCGCGGAGGATATGGCAATGTGGTCGTGCTCCAGCACCCGCAGGGCTACGAAACTTGGTACGCACATGCCCAACGCACGACCGTTCCGGTTGGGAAGCAAGTGCAAGCGGGTGAAGTGGTCGCATTTTCAGGGAATACGGGGCGTTCAACCGGTCCCCATCTCCATTTTGAGGTGCGGAAGGGTGGAATTCCAATAGATCCAAAGAGTTATGGAACCATTGATGCGAAAATTTAAGTTTTATGTCCCTTCTGCCGTTTACCACTTCGTGGGAACGTGCACACAGGAGGGGCTATGAAAATTGAGAATCCATTATTATCCGACCTTAATAGCATCCAAAAGACCTCTGGGTCAGCGGAAGGGCGGCGGAAGGCGGAGCGACGGGCGGCTGGTGGTGGCGAAGATCGCGTCGAGCTGTCGAATGCAGGGGAGCAACTCTCCGGTCTCCGGGCGGCCTTAGTGGACGCCTCCGATGTCCGGATGGAAAAGGTGGAACGAATCAAGGCCGAAGTCGAAGCGGGACGGTATCATCCGGATGCCGGCCAGATCGCTGACGCCATGGTGCGCGACGCCTTACAATATAGTAAATGGGGACTCACATGAGCCTAGAGGCGTTATTGGAGGAGTGGGACGGTATTTTGAGCGAGGAGGTGGAAGTTCTATCACAATTGATCGACCTCTATAAGCGGGAGCGCGAGGCGATCATTGGTATGGATCTCGAAGGCCTCACTGTTGTTACCAAACAAAAACACGAACAAATCTTACGTACCCAAGTCCTCGAAACCTCACGCCGTGGGATGACTGAACGGTTGGGGCGACTGGTGGCCATTCCCAATGACGTGACGTCAGAACGCATTCTTCAGGCCATTTCGGCGACTGCGCTGACGACACAAATTCGTCATCGGCTCTCGTGCTTACGCTCCATGGCGCAGGCCGTGTTGGAGCTGAACGAGGGGCAACGGCGTTATATTGCGCATTCCATCTCCGGCGTAGAGGCTTCGTTGGAACTCTTGACGATGCTCAGTGGCGGACAGCGGTATACCGCGTCTGGAGTAATGGACAGTCGCGAACGAGTGACCTCGATGGGCACGCAAATGAATCATAGTGTGTAAAGGAGCGGGACGGCTGTGGGTGCAACAATCACAGTATTCGAATCGGCTCTCAGCGCGTTGACGGCGAACGCGGGTGGGATGAGTGTTACCGCGAACAATATCGCCAACGTCAACACCCCTGGCTATGCGCGACAGCGGGTGACGTTTGCCTCGCGATCGCCGCAAGTCTCGGGAGGAATTGAGTTAGGGCGCGGGGTCGAGCTCACGAGTGTCGAGCGGATCTTCGATGAATTTGCGGAGCTTCGTCTCACCAACGCGTCGAGTGATAAGGGCGAAACAGACGTTGGCTCGGGGAACATTCGACAAGTCGAGGCGTTGTTTAACGAAGTGGGGCAGCCGGGTTTGGCGCAGTATATCGGCGATTTTTTTAATACCTGGAGCGATATCGCCAACGACGCCTCCGAGCGGGCGCCACGCAATAATACATTAAATAAGGCGGCGATCTTAATCGACCGTTTTCATCAGCTCTCTCAGGGGTTGAAAGACAATCGGACGTTGCTGGATGGCGACGTGCGGGACCGCGTCAGTCAGATCAACAATATGGCGGAACAGTTGGCGGATATTAATCAGCGCATTGCCGCGGCCGACGAGCGCACACAGTTGACATTGCGCGATCAACGAACCCAACTGGTGCATGATCTGGCCGAATATGTCGATGTGCAGGCGCTGGAAACCAGCGATGGGGAATATCAGGTGTACATCGCGCAGGGGCTCCAGCTCGTGGCGGGCGCTACCTATGGCACGCTCTCGACGCAAGTCGATGCCACCAATGCCGGCTTGGTCGACGTGCTCTTCGCCGTTGGGTCAGCGACCGGGTCCGACATCACGAGCCGCATTAACGGCGGAGAGTTGAAGGGCTTGCTGGATCTGCGGGATACCACGATCCCGAGCTATCAGACGCAACTGGATGAACTGGCGTATGAGTTGGCGACGGAATTCAATACCGTACACCTCACAGGTTTTGGACTCGATGGTGTCGGGGCGCGGCGGTTCTTTGGCGATTTGGCCACGACCGTGGACGCCGCGGCCAGTATTGCGTTGGATGCGGCCGTGGATGGCGTCCCTAACGCGTTGGCGGCCGCCGGGGCCGCAGCCCAGATCCCGGCAGGCAACAGTGTCTCACTGACATTGGCGGCGATGCAGACGACCAGCATTACGTTTACCACCGGATCGACGACGTTCACGAATTTCTACAGCGGTCTCCTCGCAACGATCGGCAGCGACACCTCGTTTCTAAAGGATCGAGCCGGATTTGCGGCCGAGGTCTTTCGCCAAGCGCAAGTGCAACGGGAGCGCGTCTCCGGCGTGTCATTAGAAGAAGAGCAGATGCTGTTGCTGAAGTATCAGTCGGCGTTTCAGGCCGCGTCCCGCATGGTGGGGGTGGCGGATCAGCTACTGCAAACGCTCGTACAACTGCTTGAATAACGTTTCAAACGCTTATGGCATCGGACCGCATTACATTTACGTCGACGCAACTGCTATTGCAGGAAAACCTCTTTGAGGTGCAGCGGCAATACAACGACAAAGTGATGCCGGCGACGACCGGCAAGAAAATCAATTATCTGTCCGATTCGCCGACGACCACGTCGCGGGTGATGAGTCTGCGCAATCAAGTGCGAACCAACGACCAATACCAAAGCAATTTGACGTTAGCGCGGCTGAACCTCAACTTTGCCGACAATCGACTTTCACAAGCCGATACGACGATGATGAAAGTACGCGAGATCGTGCTACGCGCCAATGACGCGAGTGTGAGTGGTTCCATGCTGAATCAGTTGGGAGAGCAGATCGACGACTTAAAGACCGAATTGCTCACCTATGCCAACGCCACGTTGGATGGAAAATATATCTTTTCCGGAACGGCGATCACGACGCAGCCGTTCTCCGGAACGCCGACGGCCTTTGCCGGGAATAGCAACGCGCTATACATCCAAGCCACTTCGACGTTGCGGGTGCAAGTCAATCTCGACGGCAACAGCATCTTTTCCGGCAGTGGGGGCGGCGTCGATATCTTCGATGTCCTCGACGATTTAAAGACCGATGTGCAGGCAGGGAATGCGGCTAATATCGCGACCGATTTGACGCGACTCGATACCGGACTCACGCAAGTTCGTAACGCGCGTTCCGATATCGGCATCCGGATGCAGCAGATCGAAGTGAATGAAACGGCGCTCTCCGAAAGTCGGGTCCAAATCTTGAGCGATCTCTCACTGCTGCAGGATGTCGAAATCGACAAGGCGATCAGCGAATTAGTGACCCGCGAAACGGCGTTGCGATTGGTCTTTTCGACTACGTCGCGCGTGCTCGGTGTCATCAGCGGTTTGCCGTTGGGCCAATAGTGTGACCACACCAACGACCATTACGATTCAACGCGTGGGGCCCGATATCCCGTCCTGGGCAGAGGATCGGGCTTGGCTGGCGGAGGCGTATTGCGATGCCATTGCGGAAGAGTTGACACATTCGTGGGTCCAAACCATCCGCCGGGTCGATCGCAATCGGCGCGATGAGATCATGGATATGCTGAGTCCGTTGTTGCTGCAAAAAGATCGCGCCTGTTTGCTAGTAGCTCGTCATGCGGCGGCGCGGGTCGGGTATTTCTTGGGACTGGTCAAAGATTGTGTGGCCGAAGTCCCAGCCGCAGTCGGTTATGTGAATGGACTCTATGTGGCGACCGAGTATCGGCGCCTTGGGATTGCGGGGCATCTTTATACGGAGGGCCGTAAGTGGTTTGCGGCGCAAGGGTTGACCGCGGTGGAGTTGTATACGGCCGTCGGCAATGCGGCTGCGTCGGCCTTTTGGCGTAAACACGGATTTTGCGTGACCGAAGAAGTGATGGTGGCACGCCTGGGTGAGTCTCCTCTGATTACGACAACAACTGAATAACCGCCATCGGTTGGATCGGCGCGTGGGCTTGTCCGAGTTGCGCGTCGACTTGTTTGGCGATCGAGCTTGCGAGGCTTTCCGCCTGATGAGCGGAGATGGTCACGCGTCCGCGCCCGGCGAGCACTTCATCGTTGCGGGTCTCGCCTTGATAACGGGCTTCAATGGCGGTGAGCGCTTCGTGTTGGGTACGCAACGCGCGATCGAGTTGATCCAGCGTTGTGACATGGGCTTGCAGCTGCTCCGGATCGTCCTCGGAGGGGTGTGAACGGAGCACTTCGCGGGTCACTTGGACCGATTCGACGACGGAGGCCTGGAGCTGATCGATGGCCCCTGCGTCGATCGTCAGCTGTTCTTCTAGAGAACGTTCCATGCTCACAGTGTCCTCACTGGATGACTGTGCCGTCGCTGTCGTGAATTGTAATAGGAACTCCCGCGGAGAGCTGGGCAGTTGGGATCGCGGTGCGATGGTTTGCGGCGTCGCAGTGAATTGGATCGTATATGGAGAGGACGGTTGCGGCGGCGCGGTGTCTTCGCGTGGCATCTCGCGCGCCTGCACAGCGCGTCTGGCAGTCGGCGCGGCGCGGAATTTGGGTGTTGTTCCTTGCATCGCCAATTCCACTTCGGTGTCGGTGAGTGATTCGGTGCGATGTTCCTGCGCTTGAGCCGCGGCGACGGCTTCTGCCGGGCTGCGCTGTTGTGCAGTTGGCGTCGTTTGTGTGTCCGGAGTTCGTGCGGCGGGTGGTCGCCGCTGCGTTGTGTGTGCTGGCTGATCCGCAGCGGGAGGTCGATGTTCCTGGTCCGCATCACGCGAGGCATCAAGACGTCGCTGCTGGGCGTTACGTGCCTCGCTGCTGCGTTGTAGGCGCTCCTGGCTCGATGCCGCATGCTCCGAGTTTATATCGCGTTGCGGTCGTTCCTCTGCAGAGCTCTTTTGCAATGACGTCGGAGGACCGGATGCTGCCGTCTCAATCGTAGACGTCGATCGGCTATTGCCTTGGGAACGACTGAACAGCTGGGCGTCATTCGAACCTAATTGGGGCGCGGATTGGGCCGATGGATCTCCGCCCGCGAGCATGTGTTTGCGCGTGGTTTCTTCCGGTGTCTCGGGATGCGGCCGGCGGGATGCCACAATGGCGGACGCCTTGGCCTTGCTGCGCTCGACTAGTTCCGCTTCTTGATTTTGGGTGATAGTTGAAGTCTGAGCGTTGGTTTGTGCAATATGTTGATTCAGCTCAGTGCGACGCTCTTGCACCGCTTTAATGGCGGTTTCCAATGCCATCCGGGCCAATTTGGCATTCGTAAAACGATCGGCGCGGGCAATGCTCCGGTCACTGGCCTTTTTTTCCGCAGAATCGCCGTCGCGTTCGCGCTTAGCCCCGCGGGTCTCAACTTGATCGGTCCCTTGGACACGTCCGGACAGTGGGGCGGAGCGGAGCCGATCTTGTTGCTGTAGCTGGTCGACTGCTTGGGCCGGCGAAGTGGCCCCCATAGAAATGCTTGAACTGTTCGCCATAATTTCCCCCTCCAAAAGTATAAACGGCATTGAACTTTGAAAACTTGAGGGGAATTTATTTATTCATTGAACCATTCAGAAATGCGTGGGAAATGCCGTTTTTGCTCTCTACCGGTCTTGTGCGGTTCACGCGGGGTGGAACGGAGGGTTGGAGCGTACCCGGATGGAAATTGCAACGATAGCTGGTCTACTGCTGGCACTCGCCGGAATCGTCGGGGGGCTCATCCTCGAGGGGGGAAGTCTCGCTCAAATTTTGCAGCCGACAGCGGCGATGATCGTGTTGGGGGGAACGTTCGGGGCCGTGCTCGTCAGTTTTCCGCTGAATACCTTCATGACGGCGATGCTCGGATTTTTGAAGATTCTGAAACCGCCGGTCTCCGACCCGTTTGCCGTGATTGAGCAACTCGCGGAATTTTCGACCAAGGCCAGGAAAGAAGGGATTGTGTCATTGGAAGCCGACGCGAAGAATCTGAAAGATGAATTTCTGCGCAAGGCGATCATGATGGCAGTCGACGGCGCCGACCCCAAAGAAATTCAGCACACGCTCGAGACCCAATTGGGCTACATGAACGAGCATGGGATGACGATCCCTAAGGTCTGGGAAGCGGCGGGCGGGTATGCGCCCACGGTCGGGATCATCGGCGCGGTGATGGGGTTGATCCAGGTTATGCAGCACTTAGATAATATCGAAGAAGTCGGTCACGGAATTGCGGTGGCGTTCGTGGCGACGATCTATGGTGTGGGATGCTCGAATATTATCTTTTTGCCGGCTGCGACCAAGCTGACATTGCAGCATAAAAAAGACATTGTGATCAAAGAGATGATCATTGAAGGGATCGTGATGGTGATCGAAGGGGTGAACCCGATGGTCATTCGCGACAAGCTGTCGGGATTCTTCGTGGAGAAGTCCAAACAAGTGGAAGCGGAGAAAAAATAGGGACATGTAGCGGGTAGTTGCGTACTGTGCCGGGTGGCCTAGGACCCGTAAGAATCGTGGATTCGTGCGGTGGTCAGAGTTCAACGCTCTAGATTTTCAGTGGAAATTATTTCTCTTCGTTTGGCCTCCGAATTGCTTTCCATATCATCTTCCGGCTCACTGAAAAGTGCCGACAGGGGGACGCGTGTCGAAAAAGAAGCATGCCCACGAAGAACATGCGAATCATGAGCGCTGGCTGGTGTCATACGCCGACTTCATTACGCTGCTGTTTGCGTTCTTCGTCGTGCTCTTTTCCTCGTCGCAGGTCGATCGCAGTAAAACCAATAAGATGTCGTTGGCCATCGAAGCGGCGTTCAGCCGGTTCTCGCTGTTTAAAGAACAGGCCGGCGAATTGAACCTGATGGGGACGAATGGCAAAGTAGCGAGTAGTCGCAAGAGTGTGATTACCAGCGACGAGGGGGCGCCGCTCTTTATGGCGCCGGAATTGATGGATGAATCGTCAGACGAACAATCGGTGCGCTATAACATGGGACCCGGTGAATTATCGGACAATGTCGGCGTGCCATCCACCATGGAAAAGGCGATGCAGCGGGCGCAGCAGGATCTGATGAAGATTATGGAGAAGCATCAGTTGGGCGCTGCGGTTGGGATCGGCTGGGATGAGCGCGGGCTGGTCGTGAGTGTGCGGGACGTGGCGTTGTTTAAATCGGGCGTGGACGAATTGACGCCGGAGTCGAAAGTGGTGTTGGACAATGTTGCACAAATGATCAGTCGTTTGCCGAACCAAGTGCGGATTGAGGGCCACACCGACGATCGGTCGCCCGGCGATCCGTTTCATTCGAATTGGCAACTTTCGTCGGCCCGTGCCACGCATATCGTGGAGTGGTTGGTCGAAGAGTTCGACATCAATCCCAATCGATTGGTTGCGGTGGGGTATGGGCAGTATCGGCCGGTGGCGGACAACAAAAGTGAGGCGGGGCGACAGCGGAATCGACGGGTCGATATTGTGATCCTTTCCGAGCAGGCGGCGAAAAAAGAAGCGCCACTGCCCGTCAATCTCCCGCCGGCCACGGCGAGTCAGCCGCCGAAAGATCCGTTCGATCATTTACCCGTCCGAGGTGCGGTGCCGGCACCACGACCTGCCAGTCCATCAGGGTTATCGCTGACACCGGAAACCGCCACAATGACGTTCTGAGTGGCGTTTCGTTCGGAATAAAAGTCCGCAAGCGGATGCTGCTCCGTGCCGTGCTGATTGAGACCCTCGCGGAGCGATGCGGTCAGCGCATCACGGTCCGTAATGACTGGAACGGGCTGGATGAATCGTGCCCATGGCGCGGTCGCGTCGATGTGTGGTTGATAGCTGAGACTTGGGCAGTGTAGCAGCAGGGCCTCCAGCAGCAGAATCGTTGTGATGCCGACGACGAGGTCGCTGGCGAGCACGACCTCGTGGCCGGACAGTGTGGCTGGCGCGTGGAAGATGCGCAGCGGAGTCGAGTGCAGTCGATCGTGGTATTTGTCGTGCGCTTCACGCGGATGTGGCTTGAGCAGGATGGTGGTGGGTGGTGCGAGCATGGCGCAGCTATGGAGGCAATCAGTAACGACTTCGAGCTCGTCGTAACCGCGAATCGTTTCGTAATCTCCAGCCACAGGTTCTGTCAGCAGCCCGATGACGCGGGTATCCGGGGGGATTCCTAACTGCTGTCGCACTGCGAGTCGGCGCATCTTGCGGTCAGCGGCGGACAGCGTCACGAGGGCGTCGAAGTCGGGGTGGCCGGTGATGCAGAGACGGTTTGCAGGGAATCCCTCCGCGATCATTTCGTCGCGCGCGCGCGCGTTCATTACACAAATGCGATCGGGCAGCGCATCCCGCAGTGGGCCATCGCGCGTGGTGAAGCGTGCCGAATAGTTACACCAATGGTCGAGGATTGCGACGCTCGGGATGCCGAGTGTGCGGGCGGCAATGCGAAGCTGGTTTTCATAATCGCCGCCGTGGGCGGTGACGACACTGGTTCCGGTGACGAGCGTTGCCGGATGCAGGGCATGTAGTTGTTCGAGCACAGACTGGGCTGAGGTCTCAGGGTCGATCGGTCGCACGACAATCGCCTCGGTATTGACCAATGGCTGTAACGCGGTGGGGATCCAGAGTTGATGCGCCGGAAAATGAGGAATCACCGGAAGCAGCGCGCGGAGTCCGCCGGGATTGTTGGCGGCAAAGAGGGTGGGGCGCGGTGTCATGGTTGATATGCGCGTAAGGCGTCGCGCTGCTCCACGATCTTGTAAATGGCGTCACGCACCTGTTGCGCGGCGGTCGTGTCGAAGTCGTACGCGCACCACGGGAGATAACAAAGCGTTTCTGCGTACAGCCGTTCGGCGGTTGCGCAGAGTCCGACTGGATAGCGGCGCGCCGTTGTGGTGCCGGAATCGGCCGTAAAGGGAAATCCGTCGCGGCCCCACGCCATCCGTTGTTGAAACATCGGGGCGAGGTACAGTGGCTTGACGTAGCGTTCGACGATAGGAATGCCTTCCGCGTGGAGCGCCGCAGTAAATTGGGCGCGCGAGATACCGAGTCGCTGGGCATCGATCTGCAATGGGAACGTGTAATACACATGCGAGCAGTCGGGGCGCACCGTCGGCGGTGTCAGTCCGTCGATGCCGTGCAATGCGGCTCGCAAACTTTCCGCAATACGCATTTTGTGCTCAAGAACCTGTGGCAATTTTTCGAGTTGGGTGCCGCCGATCGCCGCTGTGAGCTCCGTCATGCGATAGTTCCAGCCGATCATGTTGGCGAGATCAATGCCGGGGCGTGCTTCGACGACGGCCTCGGCGTGATTGCGGATCAGTTGGAGACGTTCGGCCAAATGATCGTCATTGGTGACGCAGATACCGCCTTCTCCGGTTTGGATGTGTTTGTGGCAATTGAGGCTGAATACGCCGATTTCGCCGATCGTGCCCGCATAACGGTCCTGATAGCGTGCGCCCGGGGCCTGGGCGCTGTCTTCGATCAGCGCGATGCCGTGACGTCGCGCGAGTTGGCGCAGCGCCTGCAGGTCTGCCGGATGGCCGAACAGGTTGACGGCCAAGATTGCGCGCGTGCGAGCCGAGATGGCGCGTTCCACTGTATCGGGGTGCAGCGTGTACGTCGCGGGATCGATGTCGGCAAAAACAGGCATGGCGCCGTAAATGAGCGGGGCAGTCGCGGAGGCGCTCATGCTGCATGGCGAGACGATGACTTCGTCGCCGGGACCGATCCCGAGCGCGCCGATCGCGGCGTAGAGGCCTGAAGTCGCCGAGTTGACCGCAATCGCATGACGCACGCCGAAATATGCGGCCCATGCGCACTCCAACATTTGGACTTCCGGTCCGCCGTAAAATGCCGGGGACCATGCTCCGACGTAGCCGGAGAGCACGCCTGATTCCAGCACGCGTCGCGCCGCGACTTGCTCCTCCGCGCCGATCGTATTCCAACGCGGCAATGGCGTGGTTCGGACCGGAGGACCACCGAATAGGGCGAGTTGTGTCATAGGGCTCCTTTGTTACACCGCAAGCCGAACGCCTCCGCGGGCGGCGGAGCGGAGGAGCGCAAACTGCAGCGTTGCGGTGCGGAACGCGTCTTCCATCGTACACAACGGTCGTTTCCGTTGCCGGATGCAGCGCACGAGATCGGCGATGACCGGCGCGAGGTCGCCGGGGTGGCCGGTCGGATGGCGCATGCGACAGGGCGTCAGCGCGCGGTATCCGCTGAAATGCGGATGCTTGGTCGTACGCCATGACTCCAATTGAAAGCCGCTTTGCCCGAGTCGCAGGCGTCCGGTCGTGCCGTAACAATCGATTTCGTAACTGAGATAGCCGCGGGCATCGATCCATTGCAACACGGCGGTGGCTCCGGAACGAAATCCGATCCAGCCGTTGAGTGCATCGGCAGTCCCTGTTGAGGCCGCATGGACCCAGGCCACTTCGCCCAGTAACATCCGCAGTTCGTCGAGCAAGTGGGCGCTCGTGGAGAGAAAATTGCCGCTATATAAGGTGTGGACCGTTTGCAGGCGACCGATGCGGCCGCGGCGCAGCTGCTGCGCCGTCCACTGATGAAGCGGATCCCAGCGCCGGGTGCAGTTACACGTGACGATGGGGCGGTCGCGGCCGAGGGCGCTCCACATGCGCCGCAGTTGTTGGAGCTCTTGGGCGTTGCGACACAGCGGTTTTTCGCACAACAACGCGCGTGGCCGATAGCGTAACAAGCGTCGCAGTAATGCCGCATGGGTTTCCACGGGTGTTGCGAGGCCGATGATGGCCGGACACTCTGTCGCCAACAGCGCGTCGAGATCGTCGTAGACGCGTGTCCCCGGCCAAGCGCGCGCAAAGCGGCGTCGCTGTCCGGCATCCGGATCATAGCCGGCCACCAGTCGACATTGCGGATGTGCGGCCATTGCGGCGGCATGGGTGGCCGTTTTGCCACGCCGCGGATCCTCTTGATACCGACTGGCGATCTGGCCCAGCCCGATGATGGCACATGCGTATGACATTTACGCCCTCGCCGATTGCGCCGCCCACGCACCCAACGACGCGATGACGTGATCTTGTTCCGCATCGGTCATCGCCGGGAAGAGCGGGATCGAGAGCGCGGAGGCGAAGTATGCCTCGGCGTTTGGATAGTGGCGCGGCTCGCACGGCTGCCGGCTTTGATAATACGGATGGCGATAGATCGGGATGTAGTGGAGTTGAACGCCGATGCCCTGTTCCCGCAGCCACACGAAGAGGCGGTCGCGCTGCGCGGCTGGAGTCACATGAATGACGGCGAGATGCTGTGCGGAACGGGTCTCCGCGTTTGGGGCCAGTAGTTGGATGCCGGGGATATCGGTCAGTGCCGCGCAGTAACGTTCGAAGCGGGCTCGGCGGGCGCTAATGAACGGATCGAGTTTCGCCATTTGCGTGCATCCGAGCGCGGCTTGCAGCTCGGTCAGCCGGAAATTAAATCCAAGCGTCTGCATTTCGTAATACCATGGAGGATGTCCGGCGTCGGCCGGTGGACGGACGATCCCGTGATGGCGGCAGGCCGCGAGCCGGTTGTAGAGTTGCGGATCGTTAGTCGTGACCATCCCGCCTTCGCCGGTCGCGATGCTCTTCACTGGATGGAAGCTGAACACGGTCATCCGGCTGTACGCGCAGTCGCCGACGCGACGCCAGCGCGCCCCGGCCGCGTCCCAATATTCCGCTCCCAGCGCGTGGCAAGCGTCTTCAATAATCGTGAGGCCGTGGGCCTGGGCGATAGTGTGGAGCGCGGGCAGATCGGCCGTGGCGCCGGCGAAATGGACCGGGAGTAGGGCCTTGGTGCGCGGGGTCAATGCGGGGAGTACTGTGTCGCGATGGAGCAGCGGAAGTCCTGGTGAGACATCGGCGAACTGTGGCGTAGCTCCGACATAGGCCAGGCAATTGGCCGTGGCGACGAAGCTGATCGCAGGGACGATGCCTTCGTCGCCCGGTCCGAGATCGGCGGCGAGACATGCGGCGTGGAGTGCTGCAGTCCCGTTCGCAAACGCGACCGCGAAGCGAGCGCCGCAATATGCCGCCACAGATTTCTCGAACCGGGGAATGGTCGGTCCTTGCGTAATCAGGTCGCCTCGCAGCACGTGACTGACGGCTGCAATGTCCGTTTCGTCGATGGTTTGATGACTATACGGAATCATAAGTGCTCACGCCGTTATCGCACCGCGAGCAAACTCGGGTCGATGTGGGTCTTCGCGACCAGCTCACGGATCTCTTCCGGCGAGAGCCACCACGCATTCGTGTCACTCGCGTAGCAGAAACCGTCGGGACAGGGCCGTGCCCCGTTGCCTTTGACGGCATGTTGATAATGGTCCCGCCACCAATGAAATTGCGGCGTGATGACAAAGAAATCGTTGAACTCCATGGTGTGGCGGGCATCGTCGACCGGAACCATCACTTCGTGCATTTTCTCGCCGGGCCGAATGCCGACGATCTCTCGGGTGCATCCTGGGGCCAACGCCTCCGCGACGTCGGTCATCCGCACGCTCGGGAGTTTCGGCACAAAGAGTTCTCCGCCCGCCATCATGTCGAAGCAGCGCAACACGAAACGCACCCCTTGTTCGAGGGTGATGATGAAGCGCGTCATCCGTTCGTCGGTGATGGAGATCTTGCCGGTCGCGCGTTGGCGTAAAAAGAGTGGGACTACGCTCCCCCGACTCCCGACTACGTTGCCGTAGCGGACGACGGCGGCACGCGTTTTCCCTTCGCCGACAAGGCTGTTCGACGCGATGAACAATTTGTCGGAGCACAGTTTCGTGGCGCCGTAGAGATTGATCGGATTGGCGGCTTTATCGGTGGAGAGCGCCACGACTTTTTCGACGCCGGCATCAATCGCGGCGGAGATGACGTTGTATCCGCCGATGATGTTGGTGCGGATCGCCTCGAACGGGTTGTATTCCAGCGCCGGGACTTGTTTCAACGCCGCGCAGTGGATCACGAGATCGACGCCGGTCATCGCGCGTTGCAGCCGCTCTTTGTCTCGCACATCGCCGATAAAATAGCGCATGCTCGGACTGCGAAACCGCTCCTGCATCTGTGATTGTTTCAGTTCGTCGCGGCTGAAGACGATGATTTTGCGGGGGTGATATTCTTCAAGTAGGATCTCGATGCATTGTTGCCCGAACGACCCGGTCCCGCCGGTGATCAAGATAGTCTTATTATGAAAGTCCATGTCGACACCCTCCTCGGAAAAAATGACCGACTCGCAATACCAACTTATTATAAGGTAGCAAGCGCTATGCCAGTGATAAACGCCGCGAGCCACTGGAATGTCGGTTTCACCGGCGCGCGGCTTGTGTTAGGTTTGGACCTCATGGGGAGCCCATCGTGACTGATCCTTTGGAATGCGCGGAGGCGACGGACGCGATCCGACCGGCGGCCGTGCACGAGCAATATCAACAGCTGTTACGGGCCGATGTAGCGACATTGTATCAGGACGCGCGGCAGTGGCCGTTGCGGACGTGCCCGCTCTGTGCTGAGGGCGAGGGCCTGTTGCATTGGGAACGCCCGCCGCTGGTGTATCGGCGCTGTGCCGCGTGCGAGCTCGTCTTCCTGAATCCACTCCCGCCGGAATCCGTGCTCGCGACGTATTTTGCCACGGCGCCATCGGCGACCTATTTCCATCAAGTGGTGTTGTCGCAGTCCGCCGCCCGGCGGCAAGCACTCTTGTTTACGCCGCGTATCGCATTGCTTGGTCAATTGGTGCCGACGCCGGCACGCCGCAGCCTCCTCGACATCGGCTGCGCGATCGGGACGTTTTTGGCGGCCGCCGTCACGGCGGGATGGCAGGCGGCTGGGTTGGAACCAAATCAATCGGCCGCAAAACTCGCCTGTGACGCCGGTTTGCGGGTGGCTACTGCGGTTGGTGCGCCGCCGGTCACGTGGCAATCGGGCACCTTTTCCGTGATCAGCGGCTGGGAAGTGATTGCGCATTTGATCGACCCGGTGGCGAGTCTACAAGCCGTCTTGCCATACTTAGCGGATGATGGGTTACTGGTGCTGACGACGCCCAACGCGGACGGACTCGAATATCGCTTGCTCGGGGCGGCGCATGAAAATGTCAGTTTTCCGTTTCTGCAATTTTTTTCACCGCGCACGTTGCAGCAACTCTTTGCACGGCTACATTTGACGGTCGAACGTTTGGAGACGCCGGGGACGATGGATCTTGAGAACCTGCGGGCCCATTATCGGCATGTAGACCGCGCTGGATGGCCGCCCGCAGTGGAGTCGCTGCTCTTCAGCGAGACGGAGTCGGCGCGGCGGTTGCGGACCGAGTGTCAAGCCGCCGTGGCGCGGGCACTAGCCAGCGGCCACATGCTAGGCGTTGCTCGGAAGGCAAAGTGCTAAAGTGTGTTTGCGTAATCGCTTTTAGTGTCCATTTCCCCTCTTGATGTTCGATAGCGCGTGGTTGACCAAATTGATCCACAACGACGGAGAGACTGCTCGTGCTCTCGCCGGGCGGAGGCGCCAGGGGGCCCCAGGGGCTCTCGGAGCCGTTTTCTCCTTGCGTAATCTAATGACGAAAACGGCGAGGGTGAGCGCGCGGCGGCTCGATGCCGTCGCGATAGCGTACCCTGGGGCCCCCTGGCGCCTTCGCCCGGCCCTCGGAACGAGCAAGGACTACTGGAGTGTGCCCTGCGTTTTTCACCAATGTTGCAAACACGTCCTAAAGTTTTCCCTACGAAATGCCGCTTCTGTAGGTAAGAGGCGCTCGATATGGGCAGTCCGGTCATTCAGCAGATCGATTGTCATTCCCCGCGCTCCGATGGGCAGGGCCCACGACCGGAACGGCGGCACGTGGAGGCGGCGGAGCGCGCGCCCGAACCGTCGGACGCGGATGGCTATCTTGGATCGGTGGCGGCTACGGACCTGCATACCTATAACGAATGGGCCTCACATTCGACCGCGTGGGCGGATCGCGTGTTAGGCCTCGACCAACTCGATTTCATCCTCTCCTCGGTAAAATTTTCCTAGTTGGTCTGTTGCCATTGTCCGCGCCGTTGGGCACGTTGAATAATTCCCCTGATTTATCAGCAGTTCTTCTGCGGTACTCCGTGGCATATCAATTGCAAATTTCCAATCGGTTGCGGGATTGGAGGACGATCTGAGTTCGCTCGTGCAGACAATTGATTTGGTGAAACAGTATCTCGATCTGCGCGTCGCGGGACACGCAGTGCATTCGGCCAACTTGGCCAATGCCGATACGCCGCACTTTCAAGCGAAGACCCCTGATTTCAAGGCCACGCTCGATCAGGCGATCGCGACGAAGGCGCACCCGGGTGCCGCGATGCAATCGCCGTGGCGCTTGGAAATGCGGATTCGTCCCGAGACACGCGGCGGGCGGAACGATGGGAACACGGTGCAACTCGAGCAAGAGATGGCGGCGATCGCGCAAAACGGGATCGATTATCAGACCGGATTGCGCATCATCACGAAAGAGCTGGCGATCGCAAAATACGCGATCATGTCGACGACGCGATAACGGCATTACAGGGGCTCGCGTCGCCCCCTCCAGTGGCAAAGCCACTGGAGCCTCCCCCTCAACGCCGCTGTGCGGCTGGGGGGCCCACGCAGGGATGGAGCAAGTATGGGGATGATGGCGGCATTGGGCCTCAGCGCGATGGGGATTCAAGTCCAGCGGCAACGGATGGACATCACTTCGCAGAATCTCGCCAATGCCAGTTCGACCCGCACTCCCGAAGGGGGACCGTATCGGCGCAAAGATGTCGTGATGATGAGCATGCCGATGGAGTTTGAGACGAGTCTCAAGACCTTCATGTTCGGCAACAAGGTGCAGGGAGTGAAAATCACGGATGTCGTGCCCGATCCGACGCCCGGAAAACAGATTTACGATCCGAGTCACCCTGATGCCGACACGAATGGATTCGTCGCGATGCCGAATGTGACCCCGATGCAGGAAATGGTGGATATTTTATCCGCGAGCAAAATTTACGAGGCCAATGTGACGGCGTTTAATTTGGCGAAGCAGATGGTGATGCGCACCTTCGAGATTGGAGTGGCCTAATGGCAACGAATCCGATCACGTCGTTGGGCAGTGCCCTCAATGCGGCGAAAGTGGATCGTGCGGTCCAGGCCCCAGGGAAGGGGTTCGAGCTCGGGCAGGCGGTCACGGACGGGATCACCAACGTCAACGAAACGATGATGCAGGCCCAAAAGGTCTCCGAAGAATACATGACGAAGGGGACGCATGACATCCATGAAGTGGTGATCGCGTTGGAGCAAGCGGACTTGTCGTTTCGCTATCTGACGCAGGTCCGGAACAAAGTGATCGAGGCGTACAACGATATTATGAGAATCCAGGTGTAGCGTGAGATGGGGGGTGTCGGGGGGAGCGGGGCGCCCCCCGACTTTAGCGAGCGACCGGCTTCGCCGGCGCGAGCGAAACGATATTATGAGGATCCAGGTATAAGCTATGGGCAATCTCTTCGACAAAATCGGGCAAGTGATCGGCCAACTGTCGCTGATGCGGAAGTTGACGATGGGGATCGTGTTGGCCCTCTCGGTCGGCGTTGTCGGCTACATGGTCCATGTGGCGCGCCAGGCCTCGCTGGAGCCGCTCTTCACCAATCTCAATTCGGACGATATCGGCGAGATCGTCACTCGTCTCGACAAGCAAGGCATTCATTACGAACTCGATCGCGACAAGCGCACCGTGATGGTCCCGGCGCCGGATGTGTTGAAAGTGCGACTGAAATTGGCGGAGGAAGGTCTGCCGCGATTCGGCGGGGTCGGCTTTGAACTCTTCGATCGCAGCGGATTCGGCATGTCGGAGTTTGAACAGCGGGTCAATTATCAGCGCGCGTTGGAAGGCGAACTGACGCGGACGATCGGCAGCATCCGGGAAGTGGAGAACGTGCGCGTTCATTTAGTGTTGCCGGAGAAGTCGTTGTTTGCCGACAGTCAACAAGAGGCGAGTGCCTCGGTCGTATTGAAATTGGGGAATGCAGGGACGTTGAGCCAAGCAACGGTACGGTCGGTGCAAAATCTCGTGGCGAGCGCGGTCGAAGGCCTCGATCCGGGCAAAGTGACGATCGTCGATACGGCGGGACATTTGCTGACCAGCGCGGGTGGCGATGCGTCAGTCGCGGCAGGGTCGCAAGTGCTGGATCAGAAGCTGCAGATTGAGCGCAATTACGAACGCCGGATTGTCGAACTGCTGACGCCGGTCGTCGGGCTCAGCAAAGTCTTGGCGCGGGTGACGGCGACCATCGACTTCACGCAAACGGAAAATACGGATGAATCGGTCGATCCACAGAAAGTCGCCGTGTTGAGCGAGTCGCGGACCTCGGCCAAACGGAGCGAGTCGGCGGGAGGCGTGGGCGGTGCGGCCGGCGCGGCGGCGAATGTGCCGGGCGGCGGTGGGGCCGGTGCGAGTGGGTCCGGCGGCTCTTCGGATGAGTCGACGGAACAGATCCAATACGCCGTGAGCCGGACGATCCTGAAAAAAGTGACGCCGATTGGCGCCGTGCAGAAGCTTTCGGTCGCGGTATTGGTGGACGGGATGTACGACGAGAAGGACGGCAAGAAAACGTATAAGGCGCGCGATCAGAAGTCGATCACACAAATTGAAGAGTTAGTGAAGCGGGCGATCGGCTTCGATCAAGAGCGCGGCGATCAATTAAAAGTCGAAAATCTCGAATTCCAAAATCCGGAGTCGGAAATGAGGGCGGGCGATGCCGCGTTCGCTAAACGCACCACGTCTGGTTTCCTCATTTCGGTGATCGGCAACGTGCTGGTCGTCGTGGTCGGTCTGTTAGTGATCCTCTTCGTCGTGCGCCCGCTGATGCAGAGTTGGCGCGCGTCCCGCGTCCCGCAGTTGGGGCCTGGCGGAACGCCACTGTTGCTGGAAGGCGGAGTCGGTGGGGACGTCGGCACCATGGTGCGTGCCGATCCGACCGCCGCCGCTAATGCGATTCGACAATGGTTGCAGTGATGCGCTGCTGAGGCGCTGAAAAAAATATGGCGACTGAAACGACAGCCACTACGCCCGCGCGCCCCTTGACCAAGATGGAAAAGGTGGCGGTCTTGTTGCTCAGTATGGATGAGCAAACCTCGGGACAGATCGTGAACGCGTTGCGGGACGACGAGATCCGTAAAGTGGGGAGTGCATTATTGCGTTTGAAAGAAATACCGGCTGCGCAGATTCAGGCCGTAGTGTCGGAATTCAGCAAGGAAGTGGTGACGCGTCGTGCCGAAGGACAGCGCGTGCCGGAGCAGATCGCGGTCGATGGCGAACGGCTGACGGAGCGCTTCTTGAGTCGCACGTTGAGTCGCGGGCGGAGTCAGCAGATCTTGCAGACGCTGAAAAACCCGGTGCTCGGCGGCGAGCAAGTCGATTTGCGGCAACTGGTCAATGCGCAGACGCCGGAAGTCCTGTTCGAAATTGTGGCCAACGAACATCCGCAAGTGATCGCGCTCGTGCTCTCGTGTGCAAAGCGCGCGACGGCCAAGGCGGTGCTGACGAAATGTCCGGAGGAGCAGCGCACCGAGTTGATTACGCGGATGGCGGCGTTGGAGCGGGTGCAGGACCACGTGGCGCGCGACGTTGGCGGGTATTTCCAGATGCGATTGCGGGAGCGGGCTGCGGCGGCCGCGCAGGCGGGAGAGGATGGCGCCCCGGCTGTGGCGGCACAGGCCGGCGCGGGACAAGAGCTGACGCTCGAGGGCTTGGGGAGCACGGTGAAGTTGTTGAAGAGTCTGCCGGTCGAAGAGCGGGATAAAATTGTCGAAGCCCTCACTACGGCCAATCCGGAATTGGGGGCGCGGATCGCGAAGCTGATGTTCACGATGGAAGACTTGGAACGTTCCGACGACTTCGGCGTCCGTGAATTGTTGCGTAACGTCACCAACGACGACTTGAAGGCCGCGTTGAAGAATCAGTCGGAGACGCTGAAAGAGCGGTTCTTCAAAAACATGTCGGAACGCGCGGCGCTGATCATGCGGGAAGATATGGAAGTGATGCCGCCGCTCAAGGTGGAAGATATCGAGGCGGCGCAGGAGCGGATTCTCGATGCGGCGAAGAAGTTGATCAAAGAAGAAAAGTTGAAGTTGACGCCGGTCCCGGATGAGGACGCGGCCTAACGAGGAGCAGAGTCGATGAGCGCATTTCGCGAAACCCCGATGACGCAGACACAAGCGGCGCAGATGCCAGACGCTGCAGCGGACTATCAAGGGCTGGGTGTTGAAGAGCTGGCCCGTCCGCAAGCTGTAGCGCCCTCGGAGCTGGAGCTGGCACGGCACGCGATTGAGCAAGAGCAGCAACGCTGCGCGGCCCTTGAGGAGTCGCTGCAGGCCGCGATCGCCGCCTTACAGAGCGCAGTCGCGGAATTGCGGCAGGCGGAGGCCCGTCTAGTGACAGACGCGCCGGCAGAGTTGACGGAAATCGCGTTGCTGCTGTCGGAGCGGATCATTGAGCACGAACTCTGCATCAATCCGGAGATCATCGTGCAGTGTGCGAAGGCCGTATTGAACGAGCCGCGCTCGCAAGGGGAAGTCCTGTTGTGTCTGAGCCGTGCGGATGTGGAGTTGTTGAAAGAAAAAAATCCGGATGCGCTGCAAGCGCTCGAGCAAGAGGCGAACGTGCGGTTTGTGGCCGATGATCAATTGCCGCGCGGCGTCTGTCGGTTGGAGGGGGCCGGGTTCCGGCTAGAGGCCAACATCCCGCGCCGCTTGGCCGCCGTGTGGGAGGAAGTGACGGCGCGGACGGCGCAGCAGCGGGCCACGGCGGATATGGGCGCCGCGACGGGAACCGGCGTCAAGACGCCATAAGATAGATTGGGGAGTGTCGGCATGAGTGGGTGGGTTCCCAAAGATCCGTTTATCGGCGCAGTGGCGCGGATGCCGCGGCTGTTCATGGCCGGCGAAGTGAGCCGCGTGCTCGGCTTGATCGTCGAAGGGCGGCTGCCGCGCGTGCCGGTTGGGGCGCTGTGCCAAATTCGGCGCCAAGCCGCGCCCGAGGTCCCGCCCATTCCAGCCGAAGTGATCGGGCTCAAGGGGGAGACGGCCGTGCTGATGCCGATCGGCGAAACGACGGGCATTGCGGTCGGCGATGCGATCGAGCCGGTGCGGGATGCCGCGACGGTGAAAGTGACGGCGGATCTGTTGGGACGTGTGATCGATGGCTGCGGCGAGCCGATGGATGGTGGACCGGCGTTGCGGCAAATACACGAATATCCGCTCTACGCCGGGACACAAAATCCGGTGATGCGACAACGGATTCAACAGCCGCTCAGTCTCGGGATTCGCGCGATCGACGGCTTCCTGTCGTGCGCGGTCGGGCAGCGCGTCGTTATTATGGCCGGCTCCGGCGTCGGCAAGAGCACGTTGATGGGGATGATTGCGCGCAATGCAGACGCGGATTTGAACGTGATCGGGCTGATCGGCGAGCGCGGGCGCGAGGTGCGGGAATTTATCGAAGAGAGTCTCGGCGCCGCTGGATTGGCGCGTTCTGTGGTGATTGTGGCGACGTCGGATGCGCCGCCGTTAGTGCGGATGCGCGCGGCTTTTGTCACGACGAGCATCGCGGAATATTTTCGCGACCAAGGGAAGACCGTCTTGCTGATGATGGATTCCCTGACGCGGTTCGCGATGGCCTCGCGCGAAGTGGGCTTGGCGTTGGGTGAACCGCCGACGATGAAAGGCTACACGCCGTCGCTATTCAGCCAATTGCCGCGGCTGCTGGAACGAGTTGGGACGAGCGCCGGCCAGGGGCACATCACGGGGCTGTATACGATCCTGACTGAAGGGGACGATTTGATGGACCCGATCGCCGATGCAGTCCGCGCGATCGTGGATGGGCATATTGTGTTGACGCGCAAACTGGCCGTGATGAATCACTATCCGCCGATCGACGTGCTGCAGAGCCTCTCGCGGGTGATGGATTGCGTGACGACGACGGAACATTTGCAGGCGATGCGCCACGTCCGCCGCGCGTATGCGCTGTATCAAGAGATGGAAGACTTCATCAAGATGGGCGTCTACAGCGCGGGCAAAAATCCGCAGCTCGATCAGGCGATCGCGCAGATCGGCGCCATTCAAGAATTTCTGCAGCAACGAGTCGAAGAGCGGACAGCGTGGTCCGAAACGGTCGCGCGACTCCAACAGATTGCCGAGGAGGTGGGTGTATGAAACGCTTCCGCTTTCGTCTCGAGGGGTTGTTCCGGTATCGGCGGGAACAGGAGCGCGAAGCCGTGTTGGAAGTCCAACGCGTGCGGCGCGAAATGGATGCGGCCGAACAACGGATTGTAACGTTGCAGGACGAGCGTGGGGCCTGGATGCGCGTCTACAGTGAAACGGGGCGGAAAGAGAACGCCACGCGGGAGTTGTGGCTGATCGAACAATATTTTTCCGCGATCGATCAACAAGTCGCGCACTTTACCGTATTGGCGCGTCGGTGGCGGGAGGAGTTGGATCGGGTCATCGAACTCGCGCGCGGCGCGATGCGGGCGCGGCGTCAAGTCGAATATTTACGGGAACGCCAGGCCGCGGAATACCAGTCGGAAGTGCGACGCGCGGATTTACGGTTGACCGACGAGATGAACAGTCTGCGATATCGGGATGTCGAGGAGCGGCGCGCATGGGCACAATAACCAGCATGCGGCATCTTGTGTGGTGCGGCGTCTGCGTGGGCCTCGTGCTGGGCGCGAGTGTCGGATCGGCGGAAGACGCGATTTTCGCGCCGCCCGTGGCCTCGCTGCCGTCGGCGCCGGTGCCGCCAGGCAATCCGGCCAGTTTCGATAACGTGTTGGCCGAGATCCAGCGGATCGATCTCATAACGAAAGGGAATGCGTTGTATGTTGATCTGCAGCACGAATTGGAGCGCGAGCGAATTCTGCAAGAACGACGCTTCAGCGTGGGCATTCTAGTGGGGGAATATCAGCAACGCACTCAAGAGCTCGAACAGCTCCGCCAGCGGATGGATACGTTGCAGCAAGGCGTCGGTGGGCAGCTGGGGAAACAAGTCGATGGTAACGACAATTTAAAACTCCTGATTACGCTGTATGAATCGATCAAGCCGAACGAGGCTGCGGAATTATTGAAGCGGCTGCCGCTCGGCGTGAGCGTCACGATGATGCAGCGGATGAGTCCGCGCAAGGCGAGCAAAGTCTTATCGGCGCTGGATCCGAAAGTGGCGGCGGAGATCAGTCGCCGATTGATTCGCAATCCGACGGCGGCGTTGAGCGTGGAGCAAGTCGCCGCAGCCACCGCCGCAGCGGCGGGACGGACTCCCCCCTCCGGGGTTCCGTCGGCGCCTGGGGCCGCGACATCCGCCTCGCCGGCGGGAGGAGGCCAGCCATGAGTATAGGACGGCTCGAGCGCGTCGATCCTTTAGCGCAGCGCATCGCCGCTGCCGGCGGCGGGCAGGGTGCGGATTTTAGACAAGATCCGCGCGGCGGTTTTGAATCGCTGTTGCAGTTGGCAAAAAGTGCGAACGGCGCGGTGAAGGCGGCGAGTTCCGGGACGGCCGCTCCGACGGCGAAGGCGACCGAAGTGCGGGAACAAGACGCCGAAGTGCAGGGACCATCGGAAACCGTGTCGAGTGTCGCGGCGCAACCGACGTCGGGCGACGTGGCGCGCGACGCGGAGCGTGAGGCCGCCGAAACGGCCGCGCCACCGCGCGAGCCCGTGGACGTGGTGCCGGCGGATGACGCGGAGGCGCGAGACGATAGTGAAACCACACCGACGGCGGCGCTGGTCGTTCAGACTGAATTGATGTTGAGCGCGTTGTTGGCGCCGGCGCCAGGGCCAGTGCCAGCGGTTGTGCCGCTCCCTGATGTGAACGCCGAGCCGCCGATCGAAGCAACGGTCAGTGCCGCGTCGGAGACCGCGCCGGTTGTGGAGACGCCGTCTGTGATGGTCGCACTGCCGGTGGTGGAGCAGGCCCCTGTCCAGACGTTGTCGGAGCAGCAAGCGCAGCAGGAGACGGTGCAGCGAGGACAACAGCGTGCCGCGCAGCAGCTGCGATCCAACAATGCCCGTTGGCGCGACATGGAAAATGAAGCCGCTGCGGCTGCGGCATTGCGCACTGCGGATGCCGAAACAGACGAGCTGCAACAGCGAGCGGCTCCTGCGCGGCACATCGAAGATGCGATCGATACCGAAACGTTGTCGTCGTTGCGGGATGGCGTTCCGCAAGCGACGACGGATGCGATGGCCGCGGAAATGTTGAACATTGAAGCGCACAATCCGACGCGGCTGATCCAGGGAGAGTTGGCGCCATTTGAGTTGCCGCCGCGTGATCTGGCCAACGTGATCACGGCGCAGGCGCATGACGGTTCCGCCACCGCCGAGGCCATGCGTGAGGCCGCGCGGGCGATGGCGCAAAGTGCAACGACCGACACTGCGGCGAATCGAATGGCGGACTTGGAATCGGTCGCTGCGCAAGCGCGGGAGACAATCTTAGCAGGCGTGCGCGCGCGGCGCGGAGAGACGGAGTTGCAACTCGATCCGCCGGAATGGGGACGGATCGCGGTGCGGATCGCCGTTGATCAACACAAAGCGGTCAATGTGGCGATCCTGACCGAACGTCCGTTCGTGCGCGAGGCGCTGGAACAGAGTCTGCTCCAATTGCGCGCGGCGCTGGAGCAGCAAGGTCTGCAGTTGGGGCAAATGAATGTCGGGCTCGGCGGCGAACAGTCGTGGGCCCAGCATTTGGCAGAATGGCGTCAATTAACCAGCGCCGCCGTCGGTCCGCGTTGGGGCGGTGCGCATCCCGCTGCCACGGGCGTTTCCAGTTTGCATCGTACCGAAGGGTTCAACGCGATTGCCTGAACCGCAGCATATGGAGGCACTATGAATAGTAATGACATTACCGCGCTGACCCGCAGCACCGACAGTCGGGACGTCCCGAACAGTGCCGGGCGCAGCGCGAGTTTGGGGAGTCTCGGCGGGCAAAAGGATCAGTTTCTCAAATTGTTGTTGGCGCAATTGAAGCATCAAGATCCGTTGCAGCCGCCGGACGCCAGTAAGTTCAGCCAGGAAATGATCCAATTTGGCCAGCTGGAGCAGTTGTTCAATCTGAATAACTCGATGGAGCAGATGGCGACGATGCAAAACTCCGCGCAGCGAGCGGAAGCGATCGGCCTGATGGGCCGCAAGGTCGACTTGCGCGGCGATACGATGCAAATCGCGGAGGGGAAGGCGTCCGACATCGGCTTCAAGTTGCAGGCGCCGGCGGAGAAGGTCACGATTGAAGTCGTCGATCAGCAAGGGCACGCGTTGCGCACCATCGAGCTGGATGCGCAGGCGGTCGGGACGCATTCCGTTCCATTCGACGGCAAAGACGACAACGGCAACGTGCTGGCCGATGGGACGTATGGACTCCGCTTCGAAGTCCCGGGCGGGATGGAGACGCAGCGCACGCTGACGCCGCTGGTGCGCGGCGAAGTGACCGGCGTCTCGTTTGATGCCCAAGGTGTCTTGTTAACGGTGGATGGTCGGACGCTGCCGATGGATCAGATCATCGGCGTGAGTATGTGAAGGGAGTGCGTAAGTGCTTCAGTGCGTGAGTGCGTAAGTCATACATAAGGAGGAACTATGGGTATCTTTAGCGCGCTGTTCTCCGGGGTCAACGGGATCAACTCCAACGGGTCCGTGGTCTCGGTGATCGGTGACAATATCGCGAACGTGAACACGGTCGGCTACAAGGCCAGCCGCGCATCGTTCGAAGATATCCTCGCCGGCAGCGAGTCGAACGTCGGCTTGGGATCGCGTATCTCTTCCGTCGATCCGTTGTTTGGCCAAGGCGGATTCGAGTCCTCCAGCTCCGTGACCGATATGGCGATCGACGGCAACGGATTCTTCATGGTGGAAAACGCCACCGATTCGTCGGCGTTCTATTCACGCGCCGGACAGTTCCATATCAATAAAGACGGCTTCATCGTGAATGCGAACGATGAGCGGCTGCAGGGCTATCAAGTCACCAGCGGCGCGATCACGTCGAACGTCGATAGCCTGGTCGTCTCGCAAGCGCCGGTGCAACCGAGTTCGTCGAGTACGATCAGTGTCGATGCGAACTTGAATTCCAATTCCACGGCGCCTGCGGCCTTCAGTGCCGCGAATCCGACCGGGACCTCGAACTTTTCGGCCGGTGTCACGGTCTACGATTCGTTGGGGAATAGCCACTTGGTGACGATTTATTTCCGCAAGACGGCGACGAACGAATGGCAATGGTATTCGTTGGCGAACGGCGCGGAAGTTACCAACCCGACGTCGGGCGTCAATTATGTCGGCGGTAGCGGGACGTTGTCCTTTAATAATAGTGGCGCGCTCACGTCCGGGAGCACCTCGGCGGCCTTTACGTTCCTCGGCGCGGCGTCGCAGACGCTCACGTTCGACTTCGGCACCGGCACCGCGGCTTCCGGTACCGGCCTTGACGGTGTGACCCAGTTCGGGAGTTCGTCGGCCATCAGTAATATCTCCCAAAACGGCTATGCCTCGGGATCGCTGCTGAGTATCGATGTCTCGAGCTCGGGCACGATTACCGGCAACTATTCGAACGGCACTACGCAGACGCTGGGACAAGTGGCGATCGCGACATTTTCCGATCAACAGCAGTTGCGCCGCGTCGGAAATAATAATTTCCAGGAAACGCTAAATTCCGGTTCGCCGCTGATCGGCGCGCCGGGGAGTTCGGGGAAGGGGACGATCGTTTCGAGCACGTTGGAACAATCCAACGTCGACTTGGCCAACGAATTGATCCGGATGGTGATCATCCAGCGTGGGTTCCAGGCCAACTCGCGAACAATTGCGACCGTGAACGATCTGCTGGCTCAGCTCGTGACGTTGGGACAAGGCTAAGCCGGCGGAGCGCGCGCAAAACGGGGGGGATATGGCCGAGGAAGAAAAAGAGAAAGAAAAAGCGCCCGATGCGGAGGATGCGGCACCAGCAGCGCCTTCGTTCGTGAAACGGTTATTGGCATCGCCGATTTTTGTCGTCGTGGCGGCGGTCTTGGGTGGCGTGCTCGGCGCGGGTGGAATGATGATGTTTGGATCGAAACCGCCTCCGGCAGCGCCACCGGCCGCAGCGGCAGCCGCCAAAGGAGCTCCGGCTGCGCACGGTGAGGCCGCGAATGAGGGCCACGAAGCCGCCCCGGTTCCGGAAGTTGCCAAGTCAGAGGCCGCGCATGGTGAGCCGGAAGGCGACAATCCGAAGGTCAGCGAGGCGGCGGTGGCGGAGCCGGAGACTGGCGAGGCCGTCGGCGAAGGGGAGCATGGCGGCGAGGCCGGCGAAGCGATGAAATATAAATTTGACCCATTCGTGATCAACGTCTTTGAGAAAAATTCGATTCACTATTTGAAGCTCCAAGTGGAAGTGAACACCAGCGCGGCAGCGACACCGGAGGAAATTAAGGCCAAGCTCCCGCAGCTGCGCGACGCATTGATCTTCATGGTGAGCGATATGACGATGCGCGAGATCGTCTCGGTCGGCGGCAAGATGTTGCTGAAGGAAGAAATGGCCACGACGTTTAACAAAATGTTGACCACGGGGAAGATCACGAAGGTCTTTTTTACGGAATTTACGATCCAATAGGCGCGACATGACGGAACCGATCCTTAATCCGGAGGAGATCCAGGACTTGCTGAAAGAGCCGACGCCGGTCGGCGAGATCGGCCGGCTCTGGAACGGCGAGACGATTTCCTACGATCTGCTGCAGAGCGGGGCCAAGAATGAAGAACAATTGGAGAAGCTGGTCGCCGTGCAGACGCCGGCGGCGGCGGCGATGGCCAAGGGGATGAAGGAATGGAGCGGATTGCCGCTGACGGTCACGTTCAGTGCCCATCAACTTGTGCCGATGTCGGATGTGATTGCGGAAGTTTCCCTGGACCGCACACTGTTCGCGGTGTGGAGCGATACCGCGCAAGGTCTCAGCGGTGCAGTGCTGTTGGATCGGGCGCTTTTTTTTCGCCTCTTTACCGCGATGCTGGGCGGGGCGGGGAGCGGTGAACGCACCGGCGCGCTCACCGCGTTGGAGCGGGCGTTTCTCGATCGGTTCCTCGCCCATATTTTTGGACCGTTGACCGAAGTGTGGCAACGGGTGCGGACCATCGACTTCGCGGTGCAAGAGATCTTGATACAGCAGGCGCAACTTGGGGCGCTCGGCTGGCATTTCGACGGCATCAAAGCGGTGCTGACCGCGCAAGTGGACGGCGAGCCGCAGCCGGCGGGGACGATCACGCTGCTGTTGCCGCGGGAATTATTGACCGCGATGAGCGACATGGGCGCGGTGTCGGAAGAAGCCGCGCAGGAAAAGGCGCAGCTGGATCGGCAATGGCAAGGCGCAGTGCATGGTGCGATCGGCGGCACGCCGGTCCCGATTGCAGTGGAACTCGGCACCACGCGTGCGTCGATGGAGCGGGTGCTGAAGCTGGCCGTCGGCGATGAGCTCCCGTTGCAATTGTCGGAAGCGGGGCATCCGGTGTTGGTGAACGGACATGTCGTGTTTCAGGCCACGATCGGCACTGTCAACGGACAACGCGCGATCAAGATTGTTTGATGTGGAGGATGTATGGCGGAAGAAGGCGCAACGGGAACGGCGACAGCTGAGGCGGGAATCGATGGAGTGACCGGCGATGTCTCTTTTCTGTACGACGTGCCGGTCACGATGCAAGTCATGCTCGGCGAGGCCACGTTGACGATCGGCGATATCATGAAGTGCGGCAAAGGGTCGGTGATCCCGCTGAAGCAAAAGGTGGGCGACCCTTTTGTGGTCTTGTTACAAAATCGTGTAATCGCCGAAGGTGAAGTCGTGGCGGCCGGCGAACATCTTGGGATCAAGATTACCAACGTGCATCGCAGCCAACCGGCTGCAAAGGAGTAAAAGTATGCAGAAGACCATCCATTGGATCATGCGCAGTGTTGGCATCGTGCTGCTGTCGTGCAGCGCGGGCGCGTGGGCCGGGACCGCGGATATTCTGATCGATCCGTTCGCCAACACCGCGGCTGAAGCAACCACGATGTTGCCGACCGATGCGGCGGTATCGACGGCGTCGCCCACCGTCCGTTCGCCAGTGCGGGAAACGATTTCCGTCGCGACGCCGAGCACGGATGCGCCGGCCGCGCGCGAGGCCGCCGGCGTGACGTCCGCTGTACCGGCGGCCGCCGCGACCGGCCCGTGGGATCTGCCGTGGTTGCGCGCGTTCGTCGCGTTCCTGTTCGTCGCGTCGCTGATTGTCGTAGTCGGCACGATCGCGCGCCGTTTATTGCACAACGGTTCCGGCTTCCTGGGGAAGCGGGCGTTGCCCGTACGTGTGGTGCAGACGCTCCCGCTCGGCAGTAAGCGCACGATGTATGTCGTCGACTTCGAAGGCACGCAGTTGTTGATCGGCGCTGCCGGATCGCAGCTCCAATTGTTGCATGCGAAGCCGACGACCATCGCAGAGACGATCATTCCGCCGCGTGCGCGGCCGACCGCCGCCGCGACCAATGGACGCGCGCATGCGGCGATGACGGGGACGATGAGCGCCACTGCTGTCGCGCCGGAAGCGCGCAACGCCGTGATGGAGCTCTCGCGTCCGCTCACGACGTCGACGGACACGCCGATGCCGTCGACCAACGGCGACGCCATCGTCTCCGAGACGCCAGTCGAGCGTGCCGACGCGGCGATCCACGTTTCCGGTCTCAGCGCGCAGATTCGCTCCGTAGTGCAATCGTTGCGACCGATCGGCGTACGGACCGCCAGTTCGAGTAACGGCTCGACGATATAAATGAGCCCCGGATTATTGTGGGGCCTTTTTCCCCTCTCCCTTTGGGGAGAGGGCGAGGGTGAGGGGGAGGAATCAAGCGGATGATTGCACTGGCGGCCTCCCCCTCACCCAACCCTCTCCCCAAAGGGAGAGGGAAGTGGATGCCCCGCCCTCAGAGGCGGGGTGCATTGAATGGCACGCTATGAACGAATTGGCCCTTTCCAGTTTGAATCTGACGATCGGCGGCGGCACCGGAACCACCGAGGTCGCCGCAGCGATGAAGATCTTTTTGTTTCTCACGATCCTCTCGTTGGCCCCGGCCATTCTCCTCACCATGACGTCGTTCACGCGCATCGTCGTGGTGTTGTCGTTCTTGCGCCAGGCGATGGGCGTTGCGCAATCGCCGCCGAATCAAGTCTTGGTGGGACTCGCGCTGTTCCTGTCGGTCTTCCTGATGGCGCCGGTGTTGAAACAAGTCCACGAGGAGGCGGTCAGTCCGTTTATGGCCGGACAGATGGACTACAAGGCCGCGCTTGACAAGGCGAGTACGCCGCTCAAACGCTTCATGTTTGCGCAGACGCGGCAGAAAGACATCGAATTGTTGCTCGAATTGAGCAAAGGCGAGCGTCCAAAAGATCTGTCGGAACTCTCGATGAGCGTCATGATGCCGGCCTTCGTGTTGAGCGAACTCAAGACGGCGTTCGAGATCGGATTTCTCATTTATCTCCCGTTCGTGATGATCGACATGGTGGTCGCGATGGTGTTGCTGACGATGGGGATGATGGTCTTGCCGCCGATCATCGTCTCGCTGCCGTTCAAGATCATGCTCTTTGTGTTGGTGGATGGCTGGAATTTGGTCGTGGGGTCGTTATTGCGGAGTTTTAAATGACTACGCAATTCGTCGTCGATCTGGCGCGCGAAACCATTTTCACGGCACTGTGGGTCGTGGGCCCGTTGATGGCGGTCGGCTTCGTGGTCGGGATGATCGTCAGCGTGGTCCAAGCCGTGATGCAGTTGCAGGAAGTGACGCTCGGCTTTGTGCCGAAGATCGTCGCGCTGGGGGCCGCGCTAATCGCCTTCGCGCACTGGATGCTGGACCAACTGATGCGGTACACGCAATTGTTATTAGGCGGGTTTGATCGGTTATTGTGATCAGTCCTACCCAGAACGGTGAACGGAAGAACGATGCTGGGACTTGAATCATTATTGCAAATTGCGTTGGCCGCGTGCCGGATCGGCGGCTTGGTGATCGCGATGCCGGTCTTCGGTGCGGGCCCGATCCCGCCGCAGACGAAATTCCTGTTCACGATTGCGATCGCGGCGATGTTGCATGGGCTGATGCCGCCGGTCCCGCAGGCGCTGTGGGCCGATGAAGGCGCGATGGTCCTCGTGATCGCCCGCGAACTGGGGATCGGACTGTTAGTCGGCTACTCGGCGCGGCTGCTGTTTTTAGTGGTCAGTATGTCGATGGAATTCGCCGGCCTCCAAATGGGGTTCGCTGTGGCCAATCTTTTCGATCCGCAGAACAACACCCAAGTCTCGGTGCTCGGCCAACTCGCCGTGGTGCTCACCGTCCTCTTCTTCTTCGCGACGAATTTGCATCATGACTTGTTTCGTACCGTGGTCCGGAGTTTTCAAGTGTTGCCGCCGGCCCTCCCCAGCTGGGACGGCGGCAAGCTGGGGGAGCAGCTCACGCAGTTTCTTAGCATCGCCTTCGGGTTGGCGTTGCGCGTGGCATTGCCGGTACTCGTCACCATGCTGCTGATCAATTTGCTGATGGGCGTTATTTCCCGCACCGCGCCGCAAATGAATCTCTTTTTCAACGTTTCGTTCATCGTGACCATCGTGACCGGCCTGTTGCTCGTCGCATTGACCTTCCCACGCCTGTTGCTGATGGTGCGCGGTTTCAACGAACGCATGCTCGCGCATGGATATGGTTTATGGTGATGTATGGCGAATGAAACGCAGGACGGACAGGAGAAAACGGAGCAGCCGTCCGATCGACGGCGCGATGAATATCGCGCCGAAGGTCAGATCGCGCGCAGCGTCGAGGTGACGGCGTTCTTCGGCATCCTCGCCGCGTTCGGTGCGTGCGCGATGTGGGGACGCATGATCGGGCAGACCTGTCTCGATGCGTTGCGTGGCGCGCTCTTTTTCGATCATGGCGTGAGTTTGGCGTTGGCGGAACCGTGGTGGCGACAATTCGCGATCCCGATGATCAAAGCCGTGCTGTCGATCGGCGCGACCGTGTTTCTCGTCGTGTTGGCCGGTTCCTGGATGCAAACCGGCATCGTCTTCGCGTGGAAGAGTCTGCGCACCAAATGGGAGATGGTGAATCCATTCAGCGGGCTCAAGCGGATGTTCTCCAGTCGCACGGCGGTCCAATTACTGAAAAATCTCCTGAAAGTCGGCGTCATCACGTGGCTGGTCTATGGCGAGCTCTCGCAGCGTACCGAAGAGATTGCCGCGATCACGATGATTCCGATGACCAGCGCGTTGCTCTGGAGCGTCGCGCTGGTTGCGCGGTTGCTGTTTCGCATCATCATTTTTCTAGCAATCGTCGCGGTCTTGGACTTCGGCTATCAATGGTGGACGATGCGCAAGCAAATGATGATGAGTCGTCAGGAATTGAAGGAAGAAGTGAAGCAGCAACAAGTCTCGGAGCAAGTCCGCGGGAAACTTCGCAGCGTCGCCTCGCAGCGGGTCAAGCATATGATTAAGCAAGAGGTGCCGGCGGCGGATGTCGTGATCACCAATCCGACCCATTTCGCCGTGGCGGTGAAATACGAACGCGGGTCGGACCGCGCGCCACGCGTCGTGGCGAAGGGGAAAGATTTAGTCGCGGCCTATATCCGCGAAGTGGCGGCGGAGGCGCATGTGCCGCTGTATGAATTTCCGGAGTTGGCGCGCACGCTCTACGCGCGCGTGAAGGTGGGCCAAAGTATTCCGGGCGACCTCTATGAAGCGGTAGCGCGGGTCCTCGCGTACATTTATCAGATCTATCGTCGACGTTTCGCCAAGTGGATGGTGTAAATGGCTATGCCGAGCACGATGCGCAACATCCTGAAGGAAGGAAGCGACTTAATCCTGGTCGGCTGCGTCGTCGGCGTCGTTCTGCTGATGGTCATTCCGCTGCCGCCGTTCTTGCTCGATCTCGCGCTGGTCGGTTCGATCGCGCTCTCAATTCTATTGCTGCTGGTCGCGTTCTACGCGAATCGCCCGCTCGACTTTTCTGTCTTCCCGGTCATGTTGTTGTTCGCCACGTTGTTGCGGCTCACGTTGAACATCGCCAGCACGCGGCTGATCTTGCTGCACGGTGCGGAAGGGGAGGCCGCGGCAGGCAATGTCATCCGCGCCTTCGGGTTCTTCGCCGTCAGCGGTAATTATGTGGTTGGCGTGATCGTCTTCTTGATCCTCATCTTGATCAACTTCGTCGTGATCACGAAGGGCGCTGGCCGCATTGCGGAAGTCGCGGCGCGGTTCACGTTGGACGCGATGCCCGGCAAGCAGTTGGCGGTCGATGCTGATTTGGCTGCGGGCCTGATCAACGAAGCCGACGCGCGTTCGCGCCGCGAAATGTTGCAACGAGAAGCGGATTTTTACGGTGCGATGGACGGCGCCTCTAAGTTCGTGCGTGGCGACGCGATCGCGGGCATCGTGATCATGTTAGTGAATATCTTCGGCGGACTCGTGATTGGCGTCGCGCAGCAAGGCCTCTCGTTCGCCGAGGCCGCGCGCATCTATACCATGCTCACGGTCGGCGATGGCTTGGTCGCGCAATTGCCCGCGCTGATTGTGTCCACGGCCGCCGGATTGATTGTCACCAAGGTCTCGAAGCAGCAACGCCTCTCCGACGAGATTACGTCGCAAGCGTTCGGTAATTGGCGGCCGTTGGCGATGGGCGCGGCGATTCTCGGCGTGTTAGGGATGGTCCCCGGACTGCCGTTGTTTCCATTTTTCGTGTTGGCGTCGATGATGGGGTGGCAGAGTTATCGGATGTGGATGCAACAGAAGGCGACGGCGGCGGCCGCCACGGCGGATGGCGAGACACCGAAGGAAGCGGCAGCGAGCCAAGAACTCACGGTGCCGCCGCTCGACTTATTGGAAGTGGAAGTTGGCTATGACTTGATCCCGCTGGTCGATCAACGGGCCGGCGGCGAATTCCCGGCGCGCATTGTCGGCGTGCGGCGCCAATTCGCGAACGAAATGGGGTTGGTCTTGCCGCCGGTCCACATCCGCGACAACTTGCGTCTGAAGCCGAACGAATATCGCTTCTTCTTGAAGGGCGCAGTCGTTGGGCGCGGCGACATCATGCCGCATCACGCGCTCGCGCTCGATCCCGGCATGACGACGCGGAAGTTGGAGGGGATCCAGACCACCGATCCCGCGTTTGGGCTGGACGCCCTCTGGATTCCAGAGGCGCAGAAAGAGAGCGCCATCGTCGCCGGCTATACCGTCGTCGATTTGCCCAGCGTGATGGCGACGCATCTGGTCGAGATTGTGCGCAAGAATCTGTCGGAACTGTTCGGGCGGCAAGAACTGTCGAATTTATTGGAGCAGGCGAAGGCGACGCATCCGAAGGTGGTGTCGGATCTGAATCCGGAGGTCATTCCGGTCACGACCGTGCTGCGCGTCTTCCAGAACTTGTTGCGCGAACGCGTGTCCATTCGCGACCGGATCACGGTGCTGGAGACGATCGTCGCCCACCATGCGCACACCAAGGACCCGGAGGAATTGACCGAATATGTGCGCGTGAATCTTGGTCGCGCGATCGCGCAGCAGCACAAGGCCGCGGACGACACGTTGTACGCGATTACACTCGATCGGACATTGGAAGAACGGTTGGCGAAGTCGGTCACGCATACGCAAAGTGGACCGCAGATTGCGGTCGATCCGAACATGGCGCGGACCGTGATCGAGCATGTGGGGCGCGAGGTGAAACGTCATGTCGCGAATTCGCAAGCCCCGGTGGTGCTGACGTCGCAGCAGTTGCGGCCGCATTTGTATCGGCTGTTGGAGCGATTCATCCCGAATCTTGCCGTGCTCGCCCACGGCGAAGTCGCCGGCCACGTCTCAGTCCGGCCACTCGGGATGGTCGCGGTGTAAGGGAAAAAAGGAGGCCCCATGCGTCTGAAAACCTATACCGTCGACACGCTGTCCGAGGCGGTGGACATGATCAAGCGCGAGCTGGGTCCGGAGGCCGTGATCCTCAATACGCGCAAGGTGGAGGGGACCGGCCGGTGGTGGTTGCGGGAACGACCGCGGCTGGAAGTCACGGCCGCTGTCGATGTGAATCCCGCCGCGCTGCAAGCCGGCGCACCGCCGACGCGAACCGTCGAGCCGGGGCGCTTGTTGCAACGGCTGACCGAAGATCAAATCAAACCGGTTCATGACGAGCTGAAGACGATTCGCGAATTCCTCGTCAAGATGTCGGAACAAAAACCGTCCTATGCAGAACATCGGCAAGAGCCGGCCGTGACCCAATCCGCAGATGCCGCGATCGTGCATGCGCCGCCGGCGGAAGAGACCGAGGAGGTCTCGGAGACCGAGTCGTCCTCCACGCCCGCCGCCACGCGGCCAACGCGGCACGCCTCGCATGAACGCATGGTGACGAATCACGCGATCGTCGAACTCTCGCGCACGCTGCTGTGGCACCAAGTCGATCCGCAATTGGTTGAACAATTGGCCGATGAATTGGTCGACCGCAATATTCCCGCAGCCATCGACGTGCTGAAAGAACATGCGGCGGTCTGGTTGCAAGAACGGATTCCGGAGCGATTGCCGATTACGGCGGGTGGCGGCGAGCGGATCATTACGGTCATCGGGCCGACCGGATCGGGCAAGACGACGACGTTGGTCAAGCTGGCGAGTCAGCACGTGCTGGAACGGAAGCGTTCCGTTGCATTCATTACATTGGATCATTTTCGGATCGGCGCCGAAGAACAATTGCGTAAATACGCCGATATTTTGCAGGTGCCCTGCGAATTGGCGACCGATACGCTGCATTTGCGTCGCTTGATCGAACGTTTCAAGGACACTGATCTGATCCTGATCGACACCACGGGCCGTTCGCCGCAGGATCTGGAAGGATTGAAACGGATTCAGCAAAGCCTGGAAGCGATCGGACCCGCGTGGCGCGCGCTGTGCCTGCCTGCCGCGCTGCATGGCGCGGACTTAGGCCACATGATGGCCCAGTTCGCGCTCGTTGGGTACAATCGGCTGATCATGACGAAGCTTGACGAAGCGGCCAGTTTTGGGGCCTTGTTCAACGCGACTGTACGGAGCCGCGTCCCGTTGGCCTATTTCACCACCGGACAGCGCGTGCCGGAAGATATCGAAGTCGCGAGTTGCGAGCGCATCCTCGATTGCTTGCTCAACTTCTCCGGCCAATTCCCGGTGCCGCTGACGTCGGATGGTGACGCGGAGCGGACGATGCAACCCACAATGATCTAGTGCCACGAGAGAGGGAATGAGCCATGACAGACACGACAGACCAGGCAGCCGGATTGCGCGATCGGGTGGAACCGACGGGGACGGCGCCGCGGCGTCAAGTCCCGGTTTTGGCCATCGCCAGCGGCAAGGGCGGCGTCGGCAAGAGTAATATCGCCGTCAACCTTTCCTGCCAATTGGCCAAATTAGGGAAACGCGTACTGCTGTTCGACGCCGATTTCGGGTTGGGGAACACCGACATCCTGCTCGGGATCCCGGCGCGCTACACCTTGGCGGAAGTCGTGTTGGAAGGGCGCCGTTTGGAGGAAATCGCGCTCCATTTAGAAAGCGGCGTCACATTGATTCCGGCCGGCTCCGGCGAATTTTCGCTCGCGAATGCGGAAACGATGCTGCTCGAAGGGATCTTTTTCGAATTGGAACGCTTCATTGCGCGTTACGATATCGTGATCGTCGACACCGGCGCCGGAATCGGTCAACGCGTGCGCGATACGCTGCTCTTCAGCGACCAAATCGCGATCATCACGACGCCAGATCCGGCCTCGCTCACCGACAGTTACGCCACGGTGAAAATGGTCGCGCAGCGCGATCCGGCCAAACCGTTCGCCGTGATCGTGAATATGGCCGATCGCCCGTCGCAAGCGGAAGCCACATTTGCGCAACTGGCGCGCGTGGCGAAAAAATATTTGAATCTCACGTTGGAATCGTGGGGCGGTATTCCCAACGACGAACGCGTAGCCGCAGCGATCCGGCGTCAGAAGGCGGTGACGGAATGTTTCCCGAACACCCCGGCGAGTGTGGCGATCGGCAAGATCGCAGCGAAGATCGTGAATAAACCGTTCGTACAAGGCGGAGGCGGCAGCGGCGTACGGGGATTCCTGCGCCAATTCTTTCGCCAACGAGAAGAGGGACGCGTTGCGGTCACGGTGTGATCGCGCGGCATACGCATGATTCCGTACGCACAAACAACCTATCAGGAGCCGGTGCCGCCGCCGGCGCCACTGACGACCGTGGAACAAGGCCGTGTCGTCGGCCATCTGAAGATCGTCAAATGGACGGTGCATCGGATCGTCGAACGGCTGCCGACGCATGTCGATCCGGACGATTTAATGCACAGCGGAATCCTTGGACTGATCGACGCCGTACAACGCTTTCAATGGGGCCGCGAGCGGGAAGCGGAAGAATTCCGCGCGTACGCGGAGTGCCGGGTGCGCGGCCGTGTGATGGATGAATTGCGGCGTCTGGATGTGTTGCCGCGATCGGCCCGTGAGAAGGTCAAATTTTTTAAACGTGGCGTCGAACATTTACGCCAAGAGTTGAAGCGGGAGCCAACGGAGTTGGAAGTTTCCACCCAACTTGGTGTGGATATCGAAACCTGTCAAAAATGGCGCGCGGAGGCGAATCTCGGCCAGCAAATCCCATTCGATGGGCTGCAAGGCGGCGATTCGTTGCAAGGATTCTTGCAGCAAATCTTGGCCATCAGCGATCCGGATACGCCGGAGGCGTTGGTGCATATCGAAGAAGTGAAGCGGATTTTGACCGAAGAAATCGACAAGCTCACGGAACGCGAGCGGCAAGTCATCAGCTTGTATTATTACGAAGAGATGACGCTCAAAGAAATCGGGATGGTCCTGTCGGTCTCCGAATCGCGTATTTCGCAAGTGCGGTCGCAAGCCATCACGAAGTTGATGAAACGGTTGCGCGCGGTGTTCGGCGCCGACGCCGAGAGCGAGGTGACGGAACTATGAGCCCATTGCCCTCCGTGAGTCTCTGCATGATCGTAAAGAACGAAGCGGCGTGGATCGCGCGCGCGATCATGTCCGCACGGGCGCTCGTGTCGGAGGTCGTCGTCGTGGACACCGGATCGTCTGACGGCACCGTGGCCGCCGCCGAGGCGGCCGGCGCGCGCGTGCTCCCGTTTACCTGGTGCGACGATTTCGCTGCCGCGCGGAATTTCTCGCTCGACCACGCGCACGGCGAGTGGGCCCTGATCCTCGACGCCGATGAATGCCTCGATGCGGCCGGCGTGGAAGCCTTGGCGCAATGGCTCGCCAATCCGACGGCGGATCTGGTGATGCTGCTCCAAACTACGTATTCCCATCAGAGCCAACTGGTGATGTGGCAGCCGAATCAGTTGCTGATGTCGGAAGCGGCCACGTTCCCCGGCTATATCGAATCGCCGCTGATCCGCTTGGTGCGGCGAACACCGGACGTGCGCTTTACCGGTCACGTGCATGAAGAAATCGTGCCGCCGCCGCACTTGCAGGCCGTGCGTCTCCCGGTGCGCATTCACCATTACGGCCAAGTGCGCAGCGATCCGCACACCGAAAAGGTCGCATTGTATCGGCGATTGGCGGAACGGAAAGTCGCGGCAGGTCCGCTGACGGCGAAAACGTGTTTCGATTATGCCGTGGCGAGTTGGGAGGCCGGCGATGTCGCGACCGCGCGCACGCATTTCCTGAAGACGTTGGAATTTTTGCCGCACCATTTGCCCAGCCTGTGCGCCCTCGCCACCATGGAAGGCGCACGCGGGGCATGGAGCGCGGCGGCGACGTATTACACGCAGGCTCTCGCGGCCAATCCGCGCTATCTCGGGGCGGTCTTGGGGATGATCGATTGCTGCGTGGCGCAACACAATTCGGCGGGCGCCGCGCAGTATTTGGCGCAAGCGGAACAGTTGGCGCCGACACATCCGCAAGTCCTGCGGCGCAAAACGCAGGCGACCGCGCCGACCCTTTCGCTCTGCATGATCGTCCGCAACGAAGCCGCCTGGTTGCGGCGGTGCTTGGCCAGTGTCGAAGGCTTGGTGCAAGAAATCGTCGTCGTCGACACTGGCTCGACCGATGACACCAAGGTTATTGCGCAGGCCGCGGGGGCGCGCGTCGTCGACTTTCCCTGGTGCGACGATTTCTCCGCCGCGCGCAATGTCTCGATCGAGCACGCCACCGGCGACTGGATTTTAGTCCTTGATGCGGATGAAACCATCGCGCGCACCGATCACGCCGCGATCCGCGACCTGATCACGCACCCACGCGGGCAGCTCTATTTTTTCATCCAGACCAGCTACACCGAAGAATCGTCCACCTTCGATTGGATCCCGAATCATCTCCATGTCCCGGAAGCCGCTGCCTATGCCGGCTATTGCGAATCGTTCCTCGTCCGACTGTTCTGCCGCTGCCCGGAGATTCGTTTCCGCGGCCAAGTGCATGAACATGCGGAACATCTCGATCCGTCCGTGAAGGCCGTCGACACGCCATTGCGCATTCATCATTACGGCAAGACCGTGGGTCCGGAACGTGATGCGCGTAAAGGCGAACTCTACTTGCGCTTAGGCCTGGCCAAATGCCGGGAACGACCGCACGACGCGCATGTCTGGTACGAGCTGGGCGTGCAATACTGGCTACTCGAACAAACAGATCGAGCGCGCGAGGCCTTGCATCGTGCCGTAGCGCTCAATCCCACTTATGTCCGACCACACATCGCGCTCGCCGGGATCGCGCATGCCGAGGGCAATGCGGCGGAGGCGGTGCGGCACTACACGCAGGTCCTGACGCTCGATCCGAAACACGTGATGCCGTATCTCTATCTCCCCGGTCTGTTCCTTGACCTGCATGACTTCCAAGCGGCGGAGGCCGTCATTGCCGCCGGGTTGCAATATTTTCGTGACTATCCATCCTTACACATTAATCGGGGCGTGGTGCAAATGGCGATGGGCAATTACCGAGGCGCCTTGAGCGCCTTCCGCGAGGCGCTGCAACTCCATCCCAACGAACCGCTGGCCGTCTTGAATTGTGGCATCGCGTGGATGAATCTCGGGGAGTGGGAGGCGGCGCGCCAAGCGTTCGAACAGGCCCAACAATGGCCGCGGACTTGTCGAACGGCGCGGCGCCATTTGGCCGAATGGCACTTCCGGCGCCGCGAACTCCCGCAAGCGCTCGCATTGCTCGATGCGTTGGTCCATGAAGGGCAGGCGGATGCGGAGACGCATTATCAACGCAGCGTCGTGTTGATTCAACAACGCAACATGGATGCGGCCCGTGCGGCGTTGGCGGCCATTACCACATTCGACGGACTCAGCGCGCAAGCACTCGAGCGTCTGACGTACTGTTATCGTGCGGTCGGCGACGAGGCCGGCGCACAACGAGTAAGCGCGCCGGAGCGGCAGCGGAGGCCTGGCGCACGGTAGCCGGGGCCACACTGCGACCGAGGAGGGAGCAGTGTGCTCCATAAACGAGGACGCACCAAAGGAGAGAAAATGAATATCTATCATCTGCCGGCCGGTGATCCCGCGTGGGCGCGGGCGTACGGTTTTTCCCCACAGCCGCTGACTGCGATCGAATCGAAATTGGCCGAGGCAACCGCCGCCGGGCAGGTGGTCGGCTGGTGGCGCGACGGACTCACGCTCCATTGCGATCCCGCGCACAGCCGCGCCCGGCGGACGCGTTGGACCGGCGATACGCCGCTGGCGGCGGAATATCGCGTCGACGCCGTGCCCTCATATTGGGAGGCATTGGAATATTTCTGCGAAGGAGAATTGGATGCGCTGATCGTCGGCCAATCCTGGATCTCGTTTCCTGCAGCGGGACGCGAGGTGCTGGCTCGTTTCGCTGCACACGTGCCGTCTGCGGCGGACAACGACGCGACCACGGCTACGCCGCTGACGCTGCCCGATTGCTCGAACGAGGTCGCCGGCGATCCCTTCCTGTTGAATCAATGGGGCAAGATGCTCTCGTATGCGCAACGCTATACCGAGGCCGGCGCGGCGTTTCGCCAGGCGTTGGAGCTCAATCCCGAATATGGGGAGCCCTACGGCAATTTGGCCACGTTGCTGTGGAACTTCGGGAAGCGTCGTGAGGCCTTCGCATTGTTTACCGAGGCCTTGCTCAAAAATCCGCATCGCACCACGACGCAACTCAACTTCTTCGATGCCGGCCATAACATGGAAGAATTTGCGACCATCGCGGCCGTGATGGAAGAGTTGATCCCGTCCGTGCCGGATCAAACCGAATTCCGCCATCATCTGGCGATCGCGTATCACAAGCTCGGCCGCGCCTCCGACGCGCTGACCGCGCTGCGCGAGATCTTGGCGCACGATCCCCACGATGCCGAGGCGCAAGCGCTGCTCGAAGGATTCGAGGCGGCGCCGTCGGCCGCGGCGTCGCAGGCGCTCTCATGAGTCAATGGTTGGCACAGAATCTCGCGGCCTTGCGGGCGCGCGATCCGCAATTGGCCGATCGTGTCGCACAGTGCGATCCGTCCGCAGTTGAAGTCGTGCGCTGCGACGATGGTCTGACCGATCTCCGGTGGCAGGGCACGCTGCTCGATGGCGGCACGCCGCGAAGCGCCGCCGAACGGCTTGTCGCGCAGACTGACGTCCCGAATCCGCGACTCGTCTTTTTCTACGGCCTTGGCTTGGGCCATCACGTCCGGATGTTTCTCCAGCAGCCGCGTCCGAAGACGATCGGCATCCTGTTGGTGGAGCGCTCGTTGGCCTGTTTTCGCCGCGCCCTCGAAACCGCGGACTGGTCCGCGATCTTGGCCGATCCGCGCGTGGAATGGTTTGTCGATATCCCCTCCGATGCCTTGCCGCATGCGGTCGTCGTCGTACTGCGGAAACCGGACCTGCTGGTCGGTGTGCGGGCCATTGTCCCCGTGTGCCACGAAGCCGTGATGCGCATTGATGCCCAGTATTATGTCCACGTGGCGGAACAGGTCCGATTGAAAACGCAGGAGATCGAAGAATTTTATGTCCTGGGGTCGCCGGAAGATGGCTTTCGCGGATTCGTCAATGTGATGACGAATCTTCCGCACTGTGCGGAGTTGCCGCCGTTCGATCCCTTGGAGGGCGCCTTCTCGGGTGTTCCCGGGATCGCGATTTCGACCGGACCGTCGCTCGCGCATTCTTTTGAATGGCTTCGCCAAGTCGGCGATCGTGCCGTGACACTCTGCAGTGATTCGTGTTTGCGGATTCTGTTACAGCAAAAAATTACACCGCACGGCACGGCGTGTTTGGAACGCGTCCCGGAGACCAAGCTCCTGTTCGATGGACTGCCGCCACTCCCGGAGACGTGGTGTTTCATGAATCCGATCGTCTGGCCGGAGACCTTTCAAGGGTATCCCGGTCCGAAGGCCCTCTTGATGCGCTCCACCAGCCCGCTCCAGTGGTGCTTCCCGGACTGGAAACACTACGACATGGGGAATTCGGTTTCTCATCAGATGTTGCTGATGCTCCAGAAGATGGGTTGCAATCCGATCCTGCTGGTCGGCCAAGACCTCGCATTCGACCGCCATTCCGATCGGACCCACGTCGCCGGCATTCCGGATCTGTTATATCAGGTGGGCCAGAAACAACGCGCGGATAGCGAGCAGCGGGCCGTGGCGCGGCGCGACGATGAATGCCTCGTCGAGGGCAACAACGGCGAGCCGATTTTGACCATGCGCTGGTATAACGCCTTTCGCATGGCCTTTGAGGTGTTTATTCAAGCTGGAAAAACCCCCGTGTACAACGTGATTCCGAAGGATTACGGGGCCAAGATCCCGGGCGCGCATTGGTGCCCACCCACTGAGGCGTTGAGCCTATTAGGAGAGACTCACCCAATCCGTTCGCACTTGCGCACGACGCTCGCCGCCACCGGCGACTCGCCGGCAGCGTTTCATCGGAAGGCCTTCGCGCGGTTACAACGCATGCACGCCTTGTTGACGCAATATGCGCAGGCATCGATGGATGTGTTGAACGCCGTCAGCCAATTTCGCCAGCGGCATAATCCAAACTATTTTGGGGCGGAGACTTTTCGGCCGCTGTTCACGCGTGTCGAGCAAATTGCACGGAGCATGGCCGAAGACCCGGAGGATTTTTTTGCGGGGGTCCTTTCGGCCGTGACGCAGGGGCCGGATCTCTTGATTGCCCAACGGGCGGAAGAGTTGTTGAAAGAAGTGAATCCGTCGGCTGCGGTCTTGGAAGCGCAAGTCGATTGTATTCGTGATTGGTTCGGGAGTGTGTTTACGTGGTCGGCGAGAATGGCGCGCCACTTGGAAACCACCGTCTTATCGACCTACCCTCGGTCCGATGCGCATGCATAGCGAATCACTGCAAGCCGTAACCCATTTTCAATCCGTCGTGTTGGAACGATTCCTCGCCCACTCGCGTTTTTATCAGCAGCACCTTCCCAGTCATGCGACGCCCGAATTGATGGCGACGTATCGCGCGCTCCACGAGACGCTACTGGTCGAGGAGGGGCGGATCATGGAGTCCGACCCAGCGGCGTGTGGGATTTTGCACGCGCGCTTGCGCCCCGTCCTCGACGAAGTGCGGATGGGCGTCCGTGCGAATCTCGATACGGCGCCGCCGACCCTCGCCCCCCTTGTCGAGGCGCATTTTTTGTGGCGCCATTGGTATCGCCATTGCCTCCTCGTCGCGAGTTGCCGGCGTGCGGAATTGGAGGGGACGTGACGACATGGCTGGCGCGCAACCTTGCCGTTCTCCGGCAGCGGGATCCGGCACTGGCGGCACGCATTGATGCCGCGCAGGACTCGCACGTCGAGTTGTTGACGCTTCCGCAAGGCGGATTCGATTTGCGGCGCGGCGATGGCCATCCCATTTATGGCGGCGATCCCGCAGCCGCCACGGCTCGCTTTTGGGCGGGCCACCAGCTGGTCAATCCGTTGTTACTCGTGTTTTATGGTTTCGATCTCGGCACGCATGTCCGGCATTACTGCACCCACAGCCGCGCACGTGCAGTGCATCATGTGATCATTGAACAATCCGCCGCCGTTTTTCGTCTGGCCTTGGCCAGCGCCGATTGGACCGATCTCTTGGCCGATGAGCATTTCCATTGGGTGATTGGCGAGACGCCGGAGCGGCTGCAGCGCTGGGCCTTCGATTTTTTCGCGGTCGGCGAACGCCTCTGCATGAGCGTGCGGTGGCACAATGTCATTTGGTTACCGCGTGCTGACACGGACGGGCCCTATTATTTGTCCGCCGCGCGTGCGCTGAAGCAAGGACGCGAGCAGCGTGTGCTTGGCGTTGCGGCCAATCCGGAAGATGAATTGCGTGGGTTGTTTCATGTCGTGGAGAACCTTGAGCGGTTGGAGACGACGCCGCTGTTCGATCAACTGGCCGGCACATTTGCCGGATATCCTGGCATCGTAGTGGCGACGGGCCCCTCGCTCAACGCGTCGTTGCCGGCGTTGCGTGCCGTGGCCGACCATGCGGTCATTTTTGCCTGTGACAGTGCCGTCCCCGTGTTGTTGGAAGCGGGGATCCGACCACATTTCATCGCCTGTCTGGAGCGCGTGATTGCGACGCGGTTATTAGTGGCGCAACTGCCGCCGTTGCCGGACACATGGTTGGTCGCCCTCCCAGTCGTGGCTGCCGCCACGCTGGCGGCGTATCCGGGTCCATGCCTTTTTACCGTTCCGCATGGCGGCGAATATCGATGGCTGCTGGGCGATGCGCCGAAGCAATGGTATGGCCCTTCTGCGGCCACGATGGCCTGTGTCGGCCTTGCGCAGCTCGGGTGCGATCCGATCCTGCTCGTTGGCCAAGACTTGGCGTTTGACCGCGAATCGGGGCGTTCGCATGCGGTCGGCGCGCATGCATTGTTACAAGCCGTGGGCATCGATAAACGGCAGGAAGCGGCTGCCGGCGCTGGGAGTTGGGTGCCCGGCAACGACGGACGTCCGATTCTTTCCTGGGCCCCCTATCAGCACATCGCGGCCACCTACACACTCCAGTCGCATGCGGGCGGACCGCAGATTATCAATGCGATTCCCGCGGCCTACGGGATGCAGATCGAGGGTCTTGAACGGGGAGAACCGGAAATCACGCTGCGGCAACATTGTCGTGTCGCCGTGGATGCGGTCGCAGCCGTTCGTGAACGCCTCGCGCGCACTCATGTTCCGGCCGCCTCTGATTTGCGGCATCGTGTCGTTCACGTGCGTCGTGACTTGCAAACGCTGCATACGCAAGCGGTGGCCGTGTTGTTGGCGCTGGATCGTGCTCCATCGCAATGGTCCGAACTCTCGGCGCTGCGCGAGCACTTGGCGTGGATCGAGCGGCAGCTGAACAACATTGTATTGGCTCCGGCCTGTCAGCAATTTCTCTTGCCGTATGTGCGCCAAAGCTATCTTCACATGATGTGCCAGTACTATGAAAGACAGGGGCGTGCCGGCACGGCATTGTCGGAATGGAATGCCCTGCCGCCGTTGTTTCGCGCATGGTTCGAGGAGGCGGTCGTGTGGTCGCTGCGCACCGCACACCTCTTGCATTCCATTCCTCCGTTTGCGCAGGACATCGAATGAGTCATCCGCTCACCATCGTTTTCTTGCTCCGCGGCGTCCCGTGTAGTGGCCGCACGCTCCGCACCAAACCGCTGGGCGGCGCGGAGTCGGCGATGATCGGGATGGCCGAGGCATTGGCCCGTCGCGGCCATCAGGTGACAGTGTTCACGGAGGCCGATGCCGTCGGCACGCAACACGGCGTGACATACCGCAGTTGGCGCGACTTCGAATCGATGGCCGGCCAATTCACCCCCGACGTCTTTATCGGCGTCCGCTATCTGCTCCCATTCTTGGCCGGACGTTGGGGCCGCATTAATATCCTCTGGACCCCCGATGCCGCGAATCAACCTTTCCTCAATGCCGCTCTGCAACTGCGTTTCCACGACAACGCCCAGGACTACGAAATTGGTCTCTATTCACTCGGCTACGTACAGCGACACATCGACGCGATTTTTTGCGTCGGATTGTGGCAAGCCGGTACGTTGCGCGAACGATTCAAACTTCCTCCGGATAAAGTGGTTGTTGCCTATAACGGCATCCGACTCGACGCGTTCGCACCGCATGCGTTGACCGAGCGACGCCGCGAAGTAGTCTACTGTTCCACGCCGTTCCGCGGTTTAGAATATCTGCTCCGTTATTTTCCCGCCATCCGCGCCCGTGTCCCGGACGCGACTTGTGCCGTCTTTAGCGGGATGCAACTCTACGGCGCCAGCGCGGAGGAAGACCGCGCCCAATTCGCCGCGCTGTACGCGTTAGCGGAACAGCCCGGTGTCGAGCTCGTCGGGCCGGTCGCCAAGCCGGCACTGGCCGCGCGTCTCGTACAGGCGCGCGTCCTCGCGTATCCGAACACGTTCGCCGAGACCTTTTGCATCGCCGTCGCCGAGGCCCAAGCCGCCGGACTCCCGGTCGTTACCACGCAGCTCGGCGCGTTGCCGGAGCGGGTCACCGACGGCGTCGACGGCTATCTGATTCCCGGACACCCGACGAGCGAGACCTATCGCGCGTTGTTCATCGACCATGTCGTCGAGCTGCTGACGGACGATGCAAAATGGGAACGGATGCACGCCGCGCTGCCGGCGAAAGTCGCGCCATTCGGCTTCGAGCGGTTGGCGGAGGATTGGGAGACCACGTTTCAACAATTATTGGAACGACAAGGCGCCGTACTGCGTGTGCGTGCGGCCCCGTTTCGCCCCCAACGACAAGAGTGCGACCTGACGGTGGACGGCACGCCGAAACATCTGACCCTGACGGAGGAGATGTTGCGCCACTATTACGCCACGAGCTTAAAAGAGGCGGGATTCGTGCGCGCCGCGGAACGAGCGGGCTGACGGGCCAGTTTGCCCATTGATTTTGCTCAACATTTATGTGGCCGCCGTACGCCACGCCGATCGGCCATGGAAATCATTCAGTTTTTTTGGCAGGACGGGACGACCCCAACCATGGCTGCGCCCCTCTGAGCGCGTTCTAGGCCCTTACCGTGCGTCTACCGGGGAGATATTTTCTCGTTATCCGGCGGAATAGTGCGCCTGGCGACTGGAGCCCCGCCACCACTCGACTCCGCCCTCACCCCCCGCCTACGGCGGGACCCTCTCCCCGTCGGGGCGAGGGGGAAATAAGGAAGTCAGGTCGACTCAGGCAACTTATTACTGGGCGTGTCGATACATGCTGTATGGCGGCGAAAGTGATCACCAGCGACGTCACCTTCCGTGGAGCGATGACTCGCGCCAATGCGCTGCGGGAGCGGGTGGCGGGAGCGCATCCCGAGGCCTATACGGATCGATTTATCAGTGACAACGCCTTCGTGCCCTCTCGGGGACGACTGGGACGTTATCAACCGTCACCGTTAACGATCAGCGATCGCCGCTATCACCCCAGGCTGCGCGACTATCAGGCCGAGTTTGTCGAAGCGGCGTGGGCGCGGTACCTGCTCGGCCAGGATCGAATGCTGTGTGTCATGCCTCCGGGCGCGGGGAAAACCCCGACCGCTGCGGAATTGATGATGGCGCTGGCCGTCCAGTGGCATGACCAGGCCTCCGCCTGGGAGACGCTCGCCACCGCGCCAGCACCGCAATCCGGATTGGGGCGGTGGTGGCCACGCAACCTGCGTCTCGCCGCCGCGCGCGGGCGCGACCTCACCCCGCCACCCGGCATCCTGGCCGTGGCGCATCGCGATTATCTGATTGAGGTCCTCTGCCAGCGATTGCGGCGCACCTTTGGCAACGAGGCCGTCGGTGTCTTGCGCGGCTCCGCCCAACATTTGCGGCGACCCATTATTGTGGCGAGCGCGCAGACCTTGCCCGATCAGTTCGCGGCGATCGATCCGATGCGGTTTGGACTGGTGGTGCTCGACGAGGCCCATCACTATGTCCCCGGCAATCGCTGGGCGGATTTTTTGATTCGCTTGGGGTTTCTTTCGCCGACCGGCGAACTGCAGGGCGTTTGGCCGCGGTGTCTCGTTGGCCTGACTGCCACACCGGAGCGTCTGACTGGACAACCGGTGTGCGCGGTCTTCGGTCCCGAGGGCCTCGTGGCTCCGGTGGACGCCACGTCACTCTGGGCCCGCACCGAGCCGGTCATTCACAAACCCGCGTTTATCCGCCTGCAGATGAGTGACGATATCAATCAGGCCTCCGGTGAGAGTCTGGGAGCGATCGTTGATGAATTGCTCTCGGCCCGTTGGCCGACGGCCGACGAGGTGCCGCACAGCATTATCTTCGTCAACCGGATCGCCCAGATCGATGGCGTCGTGGCCGCACTCCACCGGCGCGGGATCGCGGCCGCCGGCCTGAGTCGACAGACAATAGATACGGAACGCGGCACCACGCTCACGGCGTTTCGCGAGCGAAAGATCCGCATCCTCGTCAATGTCTCCATCGTCGGGGAGGGCTTACATATCCCCTCCGTCGAAGTCGTGATGCTCCTCTTTCGTTCCGATTCGCGCAGCCGCGTGCTGCAGGACATCGGTCGCGTGATGAGTATCGATCCGTTGCATCCGGATCAATCGGTCTTGGTAGTCGATGGCGGGGACAACATCAAACGACATCGACTCCATCTGACCATGGCGGCGTCGTATGCCGCGCGACCCTCCCGCGCCCGCTATGAAACCGTTACCACCGGCACCGGTCGGTCGCGTCCAGCACCCGCACACACGGCGGCGCTGCAGGGCATTGATGCGCTCTCGTTAGTCGGCCGAGCGCCCCGCACGTCGCGCGTGGAAGACACGATGCATCGTCTGGGGATTACCGCCGAACAGATTCATCAATTGGCGTATCGCAGCCATTGGCTGTCGGATCAGCTGTTTGCCTATTTCAATGGCGCACGAGTCCCCGACACATTCGCCGAGATGAATCACATCGCCGAGGCGCTGGGCGACTCCACCGGACAACTCCTGGATGCCTGGGCCTGGGAGATGGTGGCGCAGCAAGATCTAGCGGCGCCATTGCCGGCTGACCTCGGTCCGGCGCGACGGATTTGGCACCGATACTGTCGATGGGTCTGCTGGCGCCGCTATGGCGGCGAGCCACGGGCGATGTCGGACGTCTCCGTGCCCGGCATCGAACGCATCCTTGCGGGCACTTCACTGTTGGGAAACGACACGGGGACCTGGGTCCACCACGCGAATCGGTTGGCACCGCATCTGATCGTGCCCGGTCGTGCCCATTGGTTTGAACGGGCACTCCAACGGGCGCTCGCCGCCGCAGGGGCGCCGCCGTGGATGGCGACGCTCCACGATGCATCAATCGATGAACTGATGCGCGTGGGGTTGTTGTGGTTTGCGGAACGCTTGAGTGCCACGTCCTCGTTTAGTGGATCAATCGACACGCAGGGACTGCCCGGTGGCGAAACGTTTGCGCGACACTTCGGCAGTTGGACGTATGCGCTGCGCGCTATTGGCCTGACTCCAGACGACATCGAGTTTTCGCGCGAACGTCGACAGACCATTGCCCAGGTCGAGGCCGCACCCACACTCGTCACGGCGATGCGCATCGCGACGGCCGCTGAGGAAGACGCCGAGTTGCTCGGCGACGTCTGGGCTTGGCATCAGGTCGCACTCTGGGAGCAACGTGAGCCGATCGATGCCGATCTCACCGTCGCACGCCGCGCGTGGACACGGTTCCTCCGTTTTCTGCATTTCCGTACCAACCGAACCGCGCTGCACGGCAGTCCGACGGTCCTGGCGCGAGTATTTTCTGGGGCATCACTCTTAGGCTCAGACCGCGGGCTGTGGGCCGCACGCCTCCACCGACTCTTGGATCCAACGCAGATCGCTCCTTATACAGAGCAATGCACCCTGCTGCTGAATGCCGCGCTGCGCGATGCCGACTATCCGCCCTGGGCCCCGGCGCTGCGGGATGAATCGGAGGAGCACCTCCTCTTGCGCGGCCTCGCCTGGCTGGCCGAACGTCTTGGCCATGTACCGACGGGCACGGAAGTGGACCACACTCCAGCACTGGCGGGTAAGGCAACGTACATCAAATATTTCGGCTCTTGGTCAGCCGTCCGCAAGGCGTTGGAAGTCTATCGACATGGTCCACCCCAGACGCCATGTTCCACCGAACCCGCCGACACATCTCATGAACCGACCACCGGGGTAGCGCCGCCGGAGCCAGTGGTTCCGGCGGCGGCGGCAGGAGACGGTGCGTCGCTCCCGTTACCCACATCCGGCTCTCAATCTTTTCCAGTGACACCTCCCTCTCCTCCGCCAGCGGAACGCCATCCTCCCACTGGCGCGCATCAGATCGATTCGGTGGCCGTGATTGCAGTGCCGCCGCGCGAAACCGCCCCGCCGCTGTCGCGCGCGGTGGCCCCGCGGAGAAACTCCCTCCGCCAACTGCGCCATTCGATCCGAAATCTGGGGCGACGCCTGCTGAACATCCTCCGCTCTTTCTTCCGGTCCCGTCGATCATAGTTTACGTCATCGCGATCTCCGGCGCCCCGCGTTTCCGTCAACTCTCAAACGTCCCTGCGCTGCAACCCCGCCTCCGCTTCATCCAGCAGCGGGAGACATTGCGCGGCCCAGTGGGATTCGTCTTTTGCGAGATGATACATGAGTTCGGTCTTGCGGCAGATCTCGTTGTATTGGCCGCGTAAGTCATCCGCGCCGGTGTAAAATTCGATCAAGTAACGCAGCAGCATGCCTTGCGCGATCGGATGAAAGAAATCGAGATAGAGCCGATACGCGGGATCGACTTGGCCGTTGTTCAGAAAGCGGGAACAATAGCGTTCTGCGTCTTGATAGAACGACTCATACAGCGGCCCGGCAGCCGCCCACTGTATCGGAATAAACTCCGGTCGGAACAGCAGTTCCTTGCTGCGCCGCGCAAACGCCAAACCTTCCTGCACCGTGCGCTGCAACATGGTCCGGGTCCCCGCCAACTGCCGCAGGAATTGTTTCCGCCGCTGCTCTTGGTCGGCGGCGCTTGGTGCCGGCAATACGCTTGTCAGCCGTGCCACTAGATCGCCGTGCGATGCGCCCAGCACGCCGGGCAGTTGATCTGGATCAAGGCGCGTCGTGCCGGTAATCTTTGCCCCGTGCGTGGCCGCGATCACGTTAAAGACTTTTCCCGAATAATTCGGAATCAACTGGTCTTCGAGCGTCCGTAGATACGTGTACCAAAAGACATTCGCGCTGACATGGACTCCGCTGTTTCCTTCCACCGAGAATTGCTTCCCTTCCTGCAATTGCAGCATCGCTTGCCGTGAGGCCTCCCAAATGCCTTCGGCATGGCTGGCTCCCGCGTCGTAACAGAGGTCTTGTCCGACTAAATAAATCGGATTGCAGCCAAGAAATTGGAGCAATAGAAATGCGGTGTGGGCCGATGAATGCCCCAATTCGAACATTTTTCCCGGCAGCGAGAGCCACAAGGCTTGCAGGCTCGCGCCCAGCGTCAAGACATTGTGTCCGCGATTGCCGGACCAACAACGCGGATGGACCAACGGCGGTCCGACAAACAAGTGCAGCGGATAGTTCGGCAATGTCTCGAAAAAGGCCCCTTGGTTTTCGAGGCGCTCGATATTCAACCACAGTTGCGGCGCGACGCCGTCGCGCAGCAGTCGCGGCAGTGCGGAAGGACACGCCGCGAACAATGCCCGATCTTGGACGGCGCGCAACATCGGTAGCGCCTCGTGTAACGACGGTCCCGACGCAATGACGACGCCCGGGATGCCCTGCAATGCGCCGCGCGCGCCGTCGAGCAGCGGCATCTGCGTTAACGCAGGAAGATTGCGCAGTGTGTTTTGCGTGCCGAGAAAGTTGTCGTATGGATCGCCGAAGTAGCGATTAAATTGCTGCCCGATCACGTCCGGCAAGGCCTTGCGGACCGCGTCGAAATATTGCGGTGAGAGTGCCACGGCCTGCGGCAACGGGACGTATTCTACGGCATTCGCATAACAAAGGACGTGCCATGACAGAAAGACGTGGCTGAGAAAACGCCGCACCACGCTGAGATCCGGCGTGACGCACCAACGGATGGTGGGATTCGCGAACAGCGTGGAAAAATCGTTCACCTCGAGCGCGCGTTTGAAGACATGCGGAAAATGTTCGAGCACGAGGATCACCCGATTCATCGGATGCGGCCGTTGGCAATACGCCAGCAGATGGTGCCCCAGTCCGAGCCCGAGAAAAATCACCACGCGTGGATTTTTAAAATCGAGTTGCTCGACCAACGCACGTGCTTCGGCCGTCGGCGACGCCGCGCCGTAATACGGGCGAGCCGTGGTTTCGTTAAATCGACACAGCAGCTCCCACTCGCCGGCGGCATTCTTGCCCAGGCCGATCGCGGGCGCGTCCGGGAGACGTTCAAGAAATTGGGCGATCGGCGGATGATGGGTGCGCAAGGCCTGCAGATTGCGTTCATAGGTGGTGGTCATTTGCGCGGCATGCTATGCCGGGGCGAAACGGAGGTCAATGCACAGATGCGGTGGGATTCATCATGGAGTGCGTTAGTGCGCGCGGTGTTGCAGTTTGCGGAGAGCGGCCGCGATGCGGAGATCGTCCCTCATCTCCGCACTGCAGCGGAACAATGCGCGCTGGCCGGAGATCATGTGGCCGCATGCGAGCGCGTAAAACTGGCACTCCACTTCGATAATCGCGATCTCACGTTATGGGATCTGTATGGCCGGACCCATCGCCCGGAAGACGCTGCGGCCTGGCCCGGACGCGCCGATATCGTGTTCTACACCGGCCATCCGTTCGGCGGCCGCTTGCCGTTCCCCAGCGAACTCGCACATTGCCCCACCGGAGGGAGCGAAAGCGTGCTACTGCTGATGGCGCAGACGCTCGCCGCGTTGGGACAGCGCGTGATCGTGTTCGGTCAGTTTCCGGAGGCCCGCCACGATGCCGGTGTCTATTGTTTCCCGCTCCTCGATTTTTTCCCGTATCAACGTGCCCACGGACTCCCCGTCTGCATCGTCTCCCGCTTTTACCAGCCGTTCTTGAACGAATTCCGCGCCGCACGGCGGATCTTCTGGCTGCACGACATTGTGATGCCCAATTACCGCGCGCTCTATCAACGGATGGACGCTCAAGTCGATGAATATTGGATGCTCTCCGCGTACCAACAGCATTGTTACGTCGAACGCTGCGGGATTGCGCCGACGAAATGTTGGCAAACGACCAATGCGATCGATCCGCAATTCTTTCCTGCGCCGCTGTCATTCTCCCAACGTCGTCGGGGCCAACTCGTCTACACCAGCCGGCCGAGCCGTGGACTGGGCATCTTGTTGCGCGCCTTTGCCGCGCTGCGCGCGGTCATGCCGAACTGTACGCTCCATGTCTGTACGTACACGCCGCATGCCGTGCGCGAAGACCCGGAGCTGCGCCCGTTCCTCGCACAACTCGACGATCCGGCGATCACGGTGGCCGCCTATGGCAAACAGGCGTTGGCGCAGTTGTTGCGCGAGAGCCACGTCTATCTCTATCCGAATACCAGCGAACTCGAGACGTCGTGCCTCGCCGCCATTGAAGCGATGGCGGCCGGCACGCCCGTCGTGACCTCCGATCGCGGCTGCCTGCGCGAGACAGTCCCGCATCCTTGTGCCGGCACGGTCATTCCGTGGAGTGCGGACGAAGACACGTTGACGCAGCAATGTGTCGCCGCCGTGCGCCCCTATCTGCAAGACGAGTCCATCTGGCAGGCCGCAGCGGACGCCGCATATGCGCACGCGATGCAGCGTCACGATGCGCACGGCGTCGCGCGACAATGGCTACGACGGCTCGGGTTCTGATTGCTGATGTTGTTGGTGCAGCTGGCGGCGTTGCAAGTGATTGACAAACATGATCACTAAGTCGCGCTGCTCTTCACTAATCCCTTCAAACGCCGCCGTCACCGTATATCCGTCCGCCCCAACGGCCGATTCGCAGCGCACGACCGTGCTCAACAACGCCACGGTCGCAAACGGATAGCCGGGAAACGCGATGTGGAGCCGAAGCGCGGCCTCTTCGGGATAGGCCTGCGGACTTGGGAATTGAATGCCCGCCCCGCTGATGTCGACAAACAGTCGCTGAAAAAGTTTCGGCGCCGTTTCCTGCTGCGTACACCGTCGATGCAACGCTTCGATCACGGTGTCCAGCTGACTGAAATACGCGGCCAATTCCGGCGTCTCATACCGTAGCCGATCCCGAAAATTCATCAACAAGACCTGCACGTCGTCCATCGTCGGGCAGTCGGGAATCGATTCTTCCACGGTCGCCTCCGGCAGCGGCGGCGATTCGACCATCAAATAGACAACTCCCTGGCTGCGAAAAAATTCGCGCCGTTCTTCGCCCGCTGGTCGGGACGGGGTCATGCCTCGAACTGGATGTGCGCGGGAACCGCAGTGTGCCCGGCCGCCGATGTGTCGGACGTTCCCCGCAGTTTGAGTAACAAGTCGCCGACCTCGTCTTGCAACTGCTGTGCATGGTCGACCAAGGCCTTATACACCGCCGCATTTTGGTTCGCCTGCTGGAGCAACGCATGCCGCAGCGTCACATCCTCCGGCGGCGGCGCGTCCTGCAATAACGGGTCGAGTGCGAGAAACGCTTGCCAATGTTGATCCAGCTCCTCCCATTGTGGTGAAATCCGCGGATCGGAGGGCGGGATTCGTTCGGACAAGATATGGATCCCGACGGCGTAGAGCGCTCGCAAAATGCGGAGACGCTCTTGCCACAGCTGTTCGCCCGACAGGCCCATTATCGCCCCCCCTCGGACATGGCCCGTTCGGCCAACTGTTGCCATGCGCGATACAACGGTTCGAGTGTTCGCAGCGCGTGATTCAAATGCGGCTCCGGATCGTCTTCCAATGAGGCCTTGGAGAGGGACGAGACCACGAAGGCGTACAGCTGTTCCAAATTCTTGGCCGCCTCGCCGCCGTGCTCCAGATCAAGATGATCCATGAGCGTATCGGCGATCCGCATCGCGCGGATCAATGATTCCCGCGCCGGGATATCTTGTTTGGCCTGGAAGCGTTCCCCGGCCTGTTTGATCTTCGTAATCATCCCTTCATACAACATCGCCAACAGTTGTTCCGGTCGCGCCGACAAGATGCGTTCGGCCATCGTATCTTTATAGGTTTGCCACGGTTGATACATAAGCGTCACACCTCCTGCGCATTGGTTACAATAACTTATTTGAGCTACTGGAATAGATGCCCGCGAGCGATCCGACCTGTCCTTCTTGCATTTTAAGCCGTTGGACGACTCGTTCCAGATTGTTGAATTTTTGTAGCAATCGATTCTTATACAGTTCGACTTGTCGCTCCCGGTCTTCCTGGAGATTGACCAAGCGCAGCAATTGGCTGGTGCCGTTCTTGTCGATAATATCGAAGGTCCCGTTCGGCTTCGTCAGCAGGTCTAGATAATTGTACATCTCTTCTGCAATGCCGTTTTCGCCCGTGGTTCCTTGAAACAGATAGCGAATGTTCGTGACGCTGCTTTCCAGTGCGGTGGTCAATTTGGCCGTGTCGACCTTCAGCATCCCTTTGTCGTCCATCGTGATGCCGATTTGCGCCAACGTGCCGTAGGTATATCCGGTGCCGACGACGCTGGACATAAATTTGCCGACGATCGTAGAGATATTGACGTTGGCATTCGTCAAGGTCTGTTCCTTGGTTAGTGCTCCGAGTCGACCGTTCTCGTCCGGCAACAACGCCGTGCGCAACGAACTCCGCAGCGAGTTATAGGCGCTCACGAAAGAACTGATATTCGAAATAATCCCCGACGTGTTTTGTTTGACCGTCAAATTGATCGTGTCGGTCGTTTCCGTCGTCAATAGTTGGAACGTCATCCCCTGGATCGCTTCCGTCACGGTGTTGGACGCGCTGGTCATCGAGACGCCGTTTACTTGAAACGCCGCGTTGGCTGGCGTGACCGGCAGGGCCCCGTCCACGGCTAATGTAATCCCGCCCGTGGCGCTGTACGTAATCGAAGTGTCCGCGCCGGTCTCCGCCGACGTGAGTACGAGCCGATACGGGCTGGCCTGACCGTCATTAATGATCGAGGCCACGACGTCCGATTGGGCATCATTGATCGCGGTCTTGATTGCGTCGAGCGTATTATTCGTGGAGTCGATCGTGATGTCGGTCGTGGTGGATTGATACGTCAATGTGATCGTTCCGGTCCCATGCGTGGTGATATCGGTATCCGACACGCCGGTAAAGGTCACTCGATCCGGAGTCGCCAATGCCGAAATATTACTGACGGCGTATGTCCCTTTGACCGCCGTGGAGGAATTCGTCGCGGTGACTAAAACCGTATTGGTGTCGGATGATGTGCCGGACAAAACATTCCAGGCCGCATTCGCCGTATCGTTGAGCGCCTTGGCGGCATCCCGCAGCGAGACGATCAGACTCTTGATTGGGGCGAGCGCCGTGTTGCGTTGTTTGATGGCATTGATCTGCTTCGTGACGGGCGCAATCAACTGAGACTCGCGTAATTGGACTAATTGCTCGACGATCTTCTTCGTGTCGAGGCCCGTTGCCAATCCGCCAAAACTGATGGTCCCTGCCATAATCTCTGCCTCTCACCCTTCAGACATCAAGCCCACAACCACCCTCTAAACTGAACGGATATCCCGCGGAAAAGATGAGGTGCGGAGAGGAAGAAATTGACAAATTATTTCTCTCTTTAAAATTAGCTAATTATGCCGTGCTCCCCAGGAAGCATCCGTATGCCCCATCAAGTTTTTCCCCGAGGCGTCCGTTAATGGGCTGTGAGACGACGAACGACACCAACAACTTTTTTGCCGGAAGGGGGCAACTATGGGACTCAGAATTAACACGAACGTGACCTCGCTGGTCGCACAGCATCGCTTGGTGGGCGCCAGCGCGAAGTTGAATACCGCCCTCGAACGGTTATCATCCGGTCTCCGGATTAACCGCGGCGCGGACGACGTGGTCGGTCTCTTGAAGTCTGAATCGCTCCGTTCGCAGATCCGCGGTATTACGACCGCCTCGGCGAATATTACCAACGCGCGAAACCTCCTCGGCGTTGCGGAAGGCGCGCTCGCCCAGCTCACCGACTTGGCGCAACGGCTCCGGGAACGAACGGTTCAAGGATCGGACGACACGATTTCGGCCAATGATCGTGCGAACATTACGACGGCCATGAACGACTTGCTCAACGAATATTCCCGTATCGCCACGGCGACTGAATTTGACGGCGTGCGGTTGATTGACGGCTCGTTCGCCAACAAGACGTTCCAAGTCGGACCGCGGAGTGGTGATACGATCGCGTTTTCGATCGACGACGCGCGCTCCGACACCGTCGGGCAAATTGCCCTCTTGTCGGCGACGACAAAGACTGATGTTGCGACCGGTTCGAATGAGCTGGATCTTTCCGCTGCGACAAACTTAGTGCTGAACGGGGTGACAATTAATGGGAACCTGTTTACTAGCGACGGCGTGTCCAATGCGGACAGCGATGAGAGCGCGATCGCGTACGTCTCGGCGATCAACGCGATGGCCGGCGCGTCCGGCGTTCAGGCGTCGATTGTGGCCAATGTGATTACGGTCGCAATGGCCGCTGCGGGTGATCTTTCTTCCACGGCCCAGCTCGTGATCAATGGCGTTACGCTGGCGGCCACCACGGTCGATTCGAGCGATGACGACAGTGTCGCTGCGTTTGTCACGCTCATTAACGCGCAGTCCACCCGAACGGGTGTCATTGCCACGTACAACAGCTCGAGTAACGATATGGTGTACACGGCCACCGATGGTCGGAACATCGACTTCTTCCTGACCGCTTCGGTTTCGCACGCAGCCACTGTCTTAGGGCTCGGCATCGGATCCATCACCAATGCGGCCTCGGTCTTCCGTGGCACCTTCCGTCTCTTTGCGGACGATGCGTGGTCATACACCAGCGCGACCAACGCAGTCATCGATGGGAATACGACAGGATCGGTCTCGGTGTCGACTAATACGACCCTGAGCAACATCGATGTCTCCAATGCTGCGAATGCCTCAACGTCAGTCTTCATCCTCGACAACGTCATTCGGCAGCTCCAAAGTCGCCGGACGGAGGTCGGATCCAAGACGATTCGTATGGAAATCGCGCAGAGTGAGCTCGACATTCGGAAAGAGAACTTGAGCGATTCCGAATCGAAGATCCGCGACGCCGACGTGGCGGAAGAGACCGCGAATTTGACCTCCGCGCAGATCTTGCAACAGGCCGGTGTGCAGGTCTTGTCCCGAGCCAACGCGATCCCGCAGATCGCCCTGACCTTGCTGCAGGCCTAAGCGACGTAATGCCCCGTGGGGCGGGAGTTTGAATCTCCCGCCCCACCGAGGGTGAAAGGAAAAGGTAGGAGCTGGTTATGCGCATCGAAGGGAACATAGGAGCGAATGGTGAGCCGGCGGTCCAGCCGGTCCGCGCCAAGGGGGAAACCCCGTCCGCACGCTCCGCGAAGGCGGAGGCCCCGAAGGCCGCTGCCGATCCCGTCGACCCGAAGCGTGCCCAGCAGGTCGCGGAAGCGTTATCCAATCAGTTTGGCGATCGGGATATCCGTTTTTACGTGCGGGACCCCACTTCGACCGAAGTCCATAACCTCGTAATCGAGGTCGTGGACGCGGAGGGGAAAGTCGTGGCAACGATCCCTCCGCAATCGATGAACCGATTGGCACGGATTCCGGAATTGGGCGCCGACGGCGCGGATAGTAAAGGCGTGTTAGTGGATCAGGTTGGCTGACGATGGATCGATCAAAAGCTCCCGATAGTGGCCAAAGTGACAATGCCACTGTCGGGGGTGTGTTTTACTTGGCAGGTGGCCCAAAAACGGCCATCTGCGTCGTTGGACCGCAAACTCGCAATCCTCACGTACTCTGAAGTACGCTGCGGTTGCGAGTTCACGGTCCGCCTAGCATCTGACCATTTTTGGACCACCTGCAACCAGTTCACCAATCATTCCAAAAAAAGAACGAGGTCCGGCGCCAGGGGGGGACGCCGGACCTCGTGCAGTTGGCGCACCTAGCGCCCGCCTGCCGTTGGTGGTTTGAGGGGGGAGTTGCCTGAGGGGAGTGCGTTAGCAGACCCGCCTTGAAGAGTAAGATGCGGTTTCAGTTGTTCCAGCAGTTTGCTGCCGATCCCGGGCACTTGTTCCAATTCGTCGAGCGATTGAAACGGTTGCTTGGTCCGATACGCCACGATTGCCTCCGCCTTGGCCTTGCCGATGCCCGGCAATTGCGTCAGCTCCTGTGCGCTGGCCGTCCCGAGATTGATCGCCGTGGTCGGGGCCTGCTTCTTCGCGGCCAACGTCTCCGCGCTGCTGCCGAAACACAGGGCCGTGGCGAACAGCATTGCCGTGGCGAAGCGGCGCGTGGTGCTCGTGTATTTACTGATCATGGGTCGTCTCCTTGTGTGGTTGATGGGTTCGTGGCTGCGCATTGCGAATTTGCAATCGGCCGCTGACGGGGAGGAGATCGAGCAATAGATTGATCGAGTCATCCCGATTGACGAAGCCGACCCCGATCCGGGTCCAGAGCGGCTTCATATTGTCGCGCTCCGTGATGCAATAAACCTCTTTGCTCGGTTGTCGTGTGGTGGATTCCACAATCCCTTTCCTTTCTGCTCTGCACGTCGCCGGCTAGCCTCGACGCGTGCAGTTGCCGATATGGAAAAGCAATGGCCGTGCCAACGCGCGACGCAGGTCGTGAACTTGAAATGTGAAGGAAATGACGAGGCGAGCTATGGGGACTGTCCGAAATCCGAGCAACGTTGTTCAAACAGTCCGAGACATACGCACGTACACACGTACGAACCTACGCACGTAGTTATTCACCCCTGAGCACGACATAATCCGCGAGGCGTTCCAATGCGTCGCGCTCCAGACTCGGTTTGAATGGCGTCAAATGGGCCTTGGCCCGTTCGACATATTGTTGGGCCAAGTTGCGGGTGTGGGCAATGGCATCGTATTGTGCCAACAGTTGCACCACGGCCCCGAACTGCTCTTCGTGCAGTGTCGGCGCCAGCAGCGCTTCTTTAATACTGGCGCGCTCCGACTCGTTACAGCGCCCTAACGTGTACAGCAGCGGGAGTGTCAAGCGACCTTCCCGGAGGTCCGTCCCCTTCGTCTTGCCCAGCCGCTCTTCATCGGAATCGTAGTCCAACGCGTCGTCCGCCAACTGGAAGGCCACGCCGAGATCCAGCCCGTAACGGCCGAGCGCCGCTTCCATCCCTTCCGAGGCGTCGCCCAACATCGCCCCGGCGCGGCACGCCGCCGCCATCAGCAGCGCCGTTTTATGTTGAATGATCCGTAAATACTCGGCCTCGGTCAGGCCCAAATCGTTCGTCTTGACCAATTCGATCACTTCGCCTTCCGTGGTGCCGACGATTGCCTCGGTGATGACCCGCAAGATGCGACTGTTGCCATGATCGACGATGATTTGACACGCCTTGCACCAGAAAAAATCCCCGACCAAGACGCTGATTTGGTTGCCCCAGCGGGCATTGATGGACGTCTTGCCGCGCCGCGTGGGCGCGCTGTCGACGACATCGTCGTGGAGTAACGACGCGGTATGCACCATTTCAATCGCGGCCCCGATGCGCGGCCCGGCCGTCCCGGTGTAGCCGCAGACCCGTCCGGCCAACATGGTCAGCGCTGGCCGCACCCGTTTGCCGCCATTGCGAATAATATAGTGGACGATCTCCGTGATGGTCGGTACGGACGTGGCGGAGGCCGCGAGAATTTCCGTTTCGACGCGCGGGAGTTCGTCGCGGATGGGGAGCAGGATGCTGTCCAGTTGCATGTCCGTCCCATCCCAATGTTTGGGGACTCCTGTCAACGGACATCTTTAACTTCAGGAGCGCGGAATATGGCGCATGCCGTCTTAATCCATGGACTGACCAGTACCCCGGGACAGCTCGCCCCACTCAAGGAATCCCTCGTCGAATCCGGATGGCATGTTCATGCCCCGCTACTGCGAGGGCACGGGACGACGGTCGCGGACCTAGTTCGTTGCCACTGGGAAGATTGGTACGCCGATGTCCTTGCCGCAGTGGAGGATGCGCGGAGTGCTTCGAGCGGGGAGCCGATCGACGTTGTCGGCTTATCGCTCGGTGCATTGCTCGGGCTAAAGCTGGCGATCGATTACCCTACCCACATGCGGCGGCTGGTCTGTTTGGCGACGCCGCTTTATTTATATCAATGGGCCAATGTGCTGCTGGCGGGATTGCGATACACGCCGATTGGCTGGTTCGTGTCGCAATGGCCGAAAAATTTCCAACTCGCCGTTCACGATCCGGAAGGACAGGCCGTGTATCGGGCCGCCGGCTATGCCCACTTTCCCGTGCCCGCCGTCACCGAATTAGTGAAGCTGCAACAGGTCGTACAAGCGGGGCTCGCCCAAGTCCAAACCCCACTTTTGGTCATTCACTCTCGCGCCGATATGACGGCCCCACCCCGCAGCGCCACCGCCATCGAGCAGACCGTCGGTGGACCGGTGGACCTCTGCTGGCTGACGCACTCGTATCATGTTGTCACCCTCGACTATGACCGCGAGCTGGTCGCCGAACGCGTCGTAAAATTTTTTCGGGACTGATTACAACGCGAACTGCACGGCCAAGAAGGCCGCGTGATTTCTGCCCGGCCCTTCAAATTCCGTCTCGGTGTAGTTGACTTGAATTTTGGCATGATGATCAGGGAGCAGAAGATTGACGCCGAGCGTGCTGGCATAACGAATGTCGTTCCCCACGCCCCGATCCGGATCGAAGAACTCGAAACGCCCGAGAGCCTGCACGCCCAGCCGTTCTTTCTTGATCACATCGGCGCTGACGAATCCGTACGCCCCGTGACAGCGCATGCCTGTTCCACACCCACCACCCGATCCGCGCAAATATTCTCCCTGCAGCACAAAACGGCCCATCGTGGCGCGTGCCTCGGCCCCATAGCGGTAGTTGGGGCTCTCCGGGTCTCCGATGCGTCCCCGATGATACCACCCCGCAAAGTGCAGTGCCTTGAGTGGCCGGATCGTGATCCGACCAACCAGATCTTTAAAGTCGCCGCGATCGAACGCATTCGGTCCCTCGCCGTTAAAAATCCCCAGTTCATAGTGCAGCTGAGGAATCGGTTTGCCGGTCACGACCAGCCCTAAATCGCGCCGCTCCCCGATCTGGCGTGTGACAATGGCCCGCTCAGCGAACGCGAGTTTGGCCGAGGAGCCGAAGCCTTCCAAGCTGGTCGGCATCTTCATCTGCCCGATCGCGACATCATGATAGGGGATGTAGCGAAATGTGAGTACGAGGTCTTGAAGAATGCTCCCGTCGGCCCGAGGTTGGGCCGCCACGACCGTATTGCCGGCGGAATCAGTGAGCGTTTGGTTCTGAAAAAGCGACTTCGTGGGATCGATCATCACCGTGAACGACAACTTATCGCGGAATGACCCCGTCAATTTCAACTCGGTGCGGCGGAGGCGGAACATGTGGTGCGCGTTCGGATTGGTCATTCCATAGGTCGTGTTGGGCGCGTCGTCGGACCACTGATACCAGGCCTGAAACAGGCCGGCGAGCATGACTTTCCAGAGGTGAGAAGAGACAAGCTGCAGACCCTCTTCGGTGATTTTGGGACCGGTCGATTCAGCGACCGTTTCGCGGACGATCGTTTGAATTTCCTCACGCGTTGGGATGGGGGGCGGCGCCTCCTTGCCCCAGCTGGGCGAATGCAAGAACATCGACCACAGCAACGGCATGCAGCAGATCCATCGGCGGCATTTTTTCATGGGCGCATTTTTACACGTCACGCGACGCGACTCCAGTCACAACTCGGTGACAATTATGTGAACGTGTGGCATGCGCCTCTTGTCCGCTGAAATCGCCCATGTTAAGCCCAAGCCCATGTCATCATATATTCTAGCGATTGATCAGGGCACGACGTCGTCGCGCGCTTTTCTCATCGATCGTGATTTTCGCTGTGTCGGCATGGCGCAGCAGGAATTTCCGCAATATTACCCGCAGCCCGGTTGGGTAGAACACGATCCGGAGGCCATTTGGGACTCCGTGGTGCAAGTTGTCACTCGTGCGTTGGCGGATGCGCAGATTGACCCGCAGGCAATTGCCGGGATCGGACTCACGAACCAACGCGAAACGACCATCGTCTGGGATCGGGAAACGGGCACCCCGATCCATCCTGCGATCGTCTGGCAGGATCGCCGTACCGCGCGCCATTGTGAACAGTTGCAACAGGCCGGGAAAGAATCGCTGGTGCAGCAAAAGTCCGGGCTGGTCCTCGACCCGTATTTTTCCGGGACGAAACTGGCGTGGCTGCTCGAACACGTCCCCGGGGCGCGGCGCCGTGCGCACGTTGGCGAACTGGCCTTCGGTACCATCGACACCTTCCTCGCGTGGCGTCTTACCGGAGGACAGTCGCACGTCACCGACGTCTCCAATGCCTCCCGCACGCTGTGCATGAATCTCGCCACGTGTGCGTGGGACGCCGAACTCCTCGACCTGCTGCAAATCGAGCCGCAACTCCTCCCGCAAATCGTCGATTCCTCCGCCGTCGTGGGCATCACGAAAGGACTCGACTGCCTGCCCGACGGGATCCCGCTCGCCGGGATCGCCGGCGACCAACAAGCCGCACTCTTCGGTCAGGCGTGTTTCCGTCCGGGCGACGCCAAATGCACGTACGGGACCGGTTCGTTCTTGCTGATGAATACCGGCGAGCGTCCCGTCCATTCGAGTCGCCATCTTCTGACCACCGTGGCCTGGCGGCTGCGTGGGCGGACCACCTATGCACTGGAAGGTTCGAGTTTCATTGCCGGCGCCGCGGTGCAGTGGCTGCGCGATGGTTTAGGCGTCATTCGCAACGCGGCGGATATTGAACCGTTAGCGGCGTCCACGCCGGATAGTGGAGGCGTCATTTTCGTGCCGGCGTTGACCGGACTCGGAGCGCCCCATTGGCGGGCGGACGCACGCGGGATCATTACCGGTCTGACGCGCGGGACTAACGCCGCGCATTTGGCGCGGGCCACGCTGGAAGGAATCGCGTTCCAGCAATGTGACCTGTTGCACGCGATGCAAGACGACGCCGCAATCCCACTCCAAACCCTGAAGGTCGACGGCGGCGCTGCCGCGAACAATTTGTTGATGCAACTGCAGGCGGACTTGCTCGGCGTGGAAATCGTTCGCCCTCGTCACTTGGAAACCACCGTGTTGGGTGCCGCCTGCCTCGCCGGCCTCGCAACCCATGTGTGGCCCTCCACTGACGACATCGTCCAGCAGTGGCAAGAAGAACGCCGTTTCACCCCGACCCTTTCCGCCACAGAACGCGAGACACGCCTCGCCACCTGGCGCATCGCCGTCGCCAAGGCGTGACTGCATCTGAATGGGGACAGGTACCTTCAAATGCCCATTCCATGCGGAGTTGAAGGTACCTGTCCCCGCTCTAATGATTGTTGGAAGCGAACCGCGCTTCGACGGCCTCGTAATAGTCGATCACCTTCCGGACATACGCGCGTTTTTGCGCATACGGGAGCGGCGAGAAGCTGCGCTTGAAGCCGTAGATGATAATATCTTTCAGATGTTCCGGCGAAATGGCGAAGGCTTGCACGGCTTTGCTCACTTCCGCACAGACCGTGGTGTCGGAGACCAGCCGATTGTCGGTGCAGAGGGTCACCGACAATTGTTCGCGTAGCATCCGTGCGCACGGGTGGGTCGCGAGATCGGTCATTTCCGGAATCGTCTGCTGATTGCTCGTGAGGCAGACCTCCACCGTGGTCCGGCGGTCCGCGATATATTGGACCAAGGCCTCGGTGTAGGCCTCGCGTTCGTCATCCGGGAGGTGCTCCACGAGTTCGCTGTGGAACAGATAGGTCCCATGTCCGATCCGATCGGCATGACAGCGCGTGATGGCTTGAAAGATCGACGGCGGGCCGTAGGCCTCTCCGGCATGAACCGTTTTCTTCAAAAAATGCCGATGTGCGAAGTCGTATGCCTCCCGATGCGCATCGGCCGGCCAGCCTTTTTCCTCTCCCGCCAAATCGAAGCCGACGATCGGGAGTCCTTTGCGGTCGCGGATATCGACTAACGCCCGCACTAATTCGAGCGAGGCCAATGGATAGAGGTAGGGAAATGGCGAGTAACGGTGGCACGAAATGAAATCTTTATAGTACGGCGAAAAGCGTTCATCGAATTTTCGCATCGCGCAACCGATAATGCCGTAGTCGAACGGCGGTTCCTGCCCGGCCACGATCTCCGGGCGTCGATTGATTTCCCGCTGTGCCCGTTCTAACCCCGCATTGACGGCCGCAAGCACCGCTTCAATGGTCAAGTCGTCCGCCGCGTTCAATTGTGGTGCAAAGCGCGGCTCGATATACCGGACCCCTTCCGCGAAATTGTCGAGCGCCAGTTCGTAGGCCACGCGTTCGAGCGACTCGGGATTGCGGAGCACTGCGCAGGTGTATTTGAAGCCGTGGAGATATTCGCCGAGATTGGCGTAGCGTGCTTTGTAGACCGTTTCGCGTAGTCCCGCTTCGGTCCAGGATGGGAGTTCCACTTTTTGTTCGCGGGCCAATTCGATCAACGTGGCGAGGCGTAGCGATCCATCGAGATGGACATGCAGATCGGACTTCGGAATGGCTCGAATGAAATCCGCCGACTCCCAATATTTTTTCGTCATCGCGGCTATATGCCGAAGCCGCACTCACGACGCAAGGGTTCTTTCCCTAAACGCCGTATGGCTACCACCGTTTCCCAGGGCCTCCTGCCGGCTCCGGATGTTTCGGCTGCGCGGGGGTCTTCCGTACCGGGTGGCCGTATCGGCCGCCGTCCACGTATTGATCCTGATCCGGTGGGCTGGCTGGTTTTTGCGGCGCCGTGGTTACTGGCTTCGCCTTTTGTGCTTCCTTCGGGGGTTCGGCGGCTGTGATCTGCGCGACGAATCCGGCAATCCGATTCACGAGACTCATGTACGACCTCCTATGGTTGTCACTCCCAAGCGTTGTTACTGCTATTTCCGCTGAAACCCCCGATACTCGCGATATACCGGGGCAGACTTCGGCGCATCGGCCGACGCGGCGCGGCTCGTCGTCTTGGGAAGTCCATCCAGAACAGCCCGATACTTTTGCATTACATATTCGATGAACGAACCTGACTCCGTCTCCGTCGTGGCGGGTTTTTCCGCTTTTTCTCGCCCGATTATCGCCCGAGTCTGGCTCTCGGCGAACCGATCCGCAACCGGTCCATCTGGCGGCAGGCTGGCTTGTGCGCGCGCCAATTGCGCGGCAACTTGGTTAATCAGACTCATAACATCCTCCTTCTGGTGCACAATGCTCCCTGCTCGGTCGCATTGCGGGTTTCACTACCGCGCGCCACGCCTCCACTGGCGTTCCGGCGCGCTTACTCCTTGACAGCGGGGTGTGGGCCGACCACGCGGCCGCCAAACCAATTCGGCGGTTTCATGACCAGACCGCAAACCAGCACCAACGCTGCGCTGGCTGGTCCCGTGTCTATTCCCTTGTTCGGCAGGAAGAGAAAAAAGTTGCGTACAAAATGAACGAAGAAAACGTTTTGCCATGTTCGCAGACGAGCAGATCAAAATGGAACTCCAAACGCTAGTCCGACATTGACTATTTGCACTGTTCCAAAATTGACCGTGCGATGTGGGAAGGGTCAAAATGCTCCTTGCAGCACGGCGTTGGGCGTAATGCCGAATTGGGCGCGGAAGAGTCGCGCAAAATGGCTCAAGTCTTCAAAGCCGACCGAAAGGGCCACTTCCGTCACGGAGCGCTCGCGCTGTCGACCGCCACGGAGCAGTTCCAACGCCTTATGGAGACGAATGCGGTACAGATAGCGAATCGGCGTTTCGCCGAGGATGCGACGGAACAGCCGGCAGAGGCCGAATTTGTTGATGCCCGCCGCTTTGGCCAGGCCGTCGAGCGAGATCGATTCAGTATAGTGATCGTGGAGAAAGTCGATGGCGCGTTGCACCGCCGGATGGTGCGGGTCGGGTGCCGGAGCGGCCCGGAGGGCGCGCCGAATATCCGGATACCAATCGCGCAATGCCGTGAGCACGAGCGTGCGGGAAATCGCGTCCGCCAATAATTGTGAGAATCCGGTTTCGCCGGGACGTTTTAATGAATTGCGCCACTGGGCCAGCAAGTTCTGCATCGGGCGCAGCGGGATGGCGGAATGCGGGCCGCCATGCGGGGCCGGCAGCGTGTCGATCGGGTGTCCGATGGCGTCGTCGAGGACTCCATGGACATACGCGGGGTCGATGTCGATCAATAACGTGCTGCGAGCTGCCGGAGCGCAGTTGAATGAAAAGTGCGCACCGGGCGCAACGAGTAAATATTCCCGCGAGGTATCGACCGCCTGTGGCGAGGAGGGGGTAGCCCACGCTTGCGGGCCGGTGAGTGGGAGGATCATCCGCCAATATGTGTTCGGGACGGCGTGGTATTCGGCGGCCAATCCTTCGGAATGAAAACGGCGAAAATGCAACGGGCCGAGGCATGCGGTTTCACCGGTGTAGTGAAAGCGTTCGTCGGCGAACAATTTGAGACCTAGTTGGCTTGGGCGACAGCCGGGATAACACTCGGTACTGGACCACTCAACGTAGGTCTCGACGGACCTCGTGGCAACTTGACGGATCGGGTTCGGGTGATGCGTGTCTGAGTCCACGACTCCTCTATGTTTTCGCTCGAAGAACGACCAACCGCGACTTGTGATACGCCCATGTTGAAGCGTAATTGTCAAGCAATTTTTTGTTGGTGTATTTTTGGGGGAGGAGTAGTGAGTGCGCATGATGCCCGATGGCCTGCGCATCGTCTCGTTGTTGGCCTCCGCGACGGAAATGGTGGCGGCGCTGGGGTTGGCGGAGCGTCTCGTTGGAATCTCCCACGAATGCGATTGGCCGCCAACGGCCGTGGCGGGCCGGCCGGTGTTGACGCGTCCCAAAGTCGACATCACGCGGCGGAGTCTGGATATCCATCAAGACGTGCAGCAAATCGTGGCGCGGGGACTTTCGGTCTACGAAATTGACACCGACGCGTTGGTGCGAGCCCGTCCGACGCATATCATTACCCAAGATCAGTGCGAGGTCTGCGCGGTCACGCGCACGGATGTGATGCGTGCGACCCGGCAATGTCTAGGGACCGACGCCTCGATCCTGACGCTGCATCCCGATCGACTGGATGATATTTTCAGCGACATCCGCACCGTTGCCACCGGTTTGGGCGTGGCGCCACGCGGCGAGGCGCTGATCGGCGACTTGCGGCGTTCTATGGCGCGTATTGCAGCCACGGCGCGTGCGCTCTCAAAGCGTCCGCGCGTCGTTTGTCTCGAATGGACCAATCCGCTGATGGCAGCGGGAAACTGGATTCCCGAACTTGTGGACATGGCCGGTGCGATTAACGGGTTGACGCGAGTGGGAGAGCATACGCGCGTCGTGTCGTGGAACGAAATCGTCGACTTCGATCCCGATCTCTTACTCATCATGCCGTGCGGCTATACGATCGCGCAGACGCTCGCCAATCGAGCAGATTGGGAATCGCTCCCCGGTTGGGCCACGACGCGCGTGGTCCGTAATCAACAAGTTTGGTTTATCGACGGCAATACGTATCTGAATCGGCCCGGCCCGCGGATTGTCGAAAGCCTTGCCATCCTCGCCGGCCTTTGCCATCCGGAGACACTCGGACCATCAATTCCGCTAGGGAGTGTGGCGCGGTACGCACCGTAGTCACTTGCACCGCGCCCGCAGCATCGTCCACGCTTCCGGCATCATCCGCTGCACATTACGCCATGGACCTTTCGTCATGGTGCGGCGTAAGACGTCCGCCCGTTCGGTCGTTTTCGGATGCGTGGAGAGATAGGTCGGAATACTGGATTGCTTGGTCTCTTGCTGTTCCAGCTTCGTAAAGAAACGGACCATGCCGTCCGGATTGATCTTGGCGGCCTGCAGCAATGCCAGTCCGCGTTGATCCGCTTCGGTCTCCGCCTCCCGACTATATTGCAAACTCCCTAACGTGCGGACGCCTTCGGCGACGGTTTGCGCCATCCCTCCGGCATCGCCGAACACAACGGCAAACAGGGCCTGAGAAGAGAATTCGCGCAACAAGGCCTTGGTACCGTGCCGCTGCAACACGTGTTGTACCTCGTGCGCCAGTACGCCGGCCAGATCTTCGGGCCGTTCGGTGCGTTGCAGCAATCCCGTATAGACGACCAGTTGTCCGCCGGGCACGGCAAACGCGTTCATCGTCGGATTGTCGATCACTGTGACGTGGAACGTATACGCATGGGGCGCCATTCCATACGCCATCGCGTCCATCAACTTATCGATCCCGCGTTGCAGCGTCGCGTCGGTACACACCATTTCCTGTTTCAACATCGCATCCGAGAGCAGACTCCCCAATTTGACCTCCCACGCTGGAGGGATGAAATCGGCGCCGTAATGCGCGGCGAGCGGAATGCCCCAACGGTAAAAACTGAGCATTGCCAGTGTGCTGACGACTGCGGCAATCGCAATCTTCAGCGGTCGTCGGCGGCGTGATGCCGGATGATGTAAATGCGCAGCGAGTCCCGGCGCCGCCGCGTGCAGAACATGGAGAAACTCCGGATTTTCCACAATGAGTGCCTCGGCTGGGTCGGTTCCCCGCTCCAATCGCACCGGTTCGCCCGGATACCATCCTTGAGTTTGGCGCAGTTCGCCGTACGGCCACAAGGTTGCCGTGGTGCTGACCTGCACCCACAACCCTTCCGTCGTGATCGTGACCTCCGTGGCATGTTGCCGCGCGCTCCGTCCATCGAGGTAACGACCCGTCCATTGGGTTTGTATGGCCATGAGGACTCCGAATTACGCCACGCCGAAACCGACATCGACATCGAAGGCGTCTGCGAGTCCCTCTGCCGTGGCGGTGGGTGTCTCGCGCGCCTCTTGATCGATCTTGGCGAAATCCGGTTCGCCCAGCAACGCGAGCCGCTCATAGTAAAATCGGAGCGTGTCGATTTGGACCCACGCAAACGCGAGCCCTGCAGTAAGCGCGAGCGCAAGGCCTTGCAGGATTTTGCGCAGCAACAGACCGCCTCCGCTCACGGAGGACTCGAATCGAATGCCGGTGAATTGTGTATGGCTCCAATGGAATCGATGCTCCGCGGCCGCCATCAGCACACCGATCATTGGAATGCCGACATATACGCCGAGCATCGCCACAATGATCCAAAACGCCATTCCGGCCCTCGGCATCGATCCGCCGCTCATCATCGCCAAGCCGCCGATGCTCATGATCGTGAAGATCGCGAAGACTAAGCACGCCAACATGCCGAGCCAGTAGCGGAGATATATGGTGAACAGCTCGCTCCCACTCCCGTTGTACGTGAACGGCGTATTGCCGAAATAGGTATGCGTGAGCCAATAGTGACGCAGATTCGCACGGAACCACGGATAGTAACAGCCGAGTGTCAAGACGGTCAGCAGACCGCCCAGCAGATACAGTTCATAGCACTCTTGCAGCGACCCGCGAAACGAGAAGCGGATCCCGCGCCACGACGTGCGACTCATTTGATAACGGCGCCCGCCCCAGAGTGCGAACGGGATCAGGCCCAGTCCGGTGAGATACGTGAATACGATGACGAGCCCCTTTATCTCCGTCGGCAGGATCCAACCGATGCCGCCCAGTACCACGGCGGCCATCACACCGAAGGCCAGCAGTTTGAGCAGACCGATAAAAAGTTCGCGTCCGGTCCCATGATAGGTGAGGCGATCGCCGGCGAATTCGGTCTGGTTATAGATAAAGTGACGGACTCTGACCTTCGCCCAACAACTGTAGATGCCGAGCGTGATCATCGTGAGCAGCCAATTCACTATTTCAATCCCGAACAGCGTCCAGGCGCTGCCGTGAAAGCGCGGTTGCAGGCGGCCCGTGTCAGAGGGTGGCCCGAATTGGCCGAACGTGCGTGGTGGTGGTGATGCGGAGAATTGCGCCGCGGAATAATACGTCGGTGTGCTCATACCTGTCCCCCCGGAAGATAAAGAGCGATGGAAGCGTTTATGATAACAGTATTGAGTCGGATAACAAACAGGTTTTTTCCCTATATCTCTTGCGTTGTTGCGTGGCCGTGACTAAGGGGAGCCATGGCCGATTTACCGAGCGAGCAACGCAAGGGACTGCTCTGGATGGCCGCCGGTTTTGAATTCGGTGGATTGGTGATCGGTGGCGTGGTCCTCGGGTGGTGGCTGGATCAACGATTTGCGCTGTCGCCGTGGGGAATCGTGTCGGGATTATTGCTCGGATCGAGCAGTGCGTTTTATCGACTGTGGATGATCCTGCAGGCCACGAATCAAGGGCCTCGTCGGTCCGATGGAGGAAAGTGAATGTTGCGGATGGCAGCAATTCTAGTTGGCCTCGTTGTGGCCGGCAGTGTGGGGCTCGGCTCGGCCAAATTCTCCTTGTCAGTGCTGGGAGGCGGTGTTATGGGCCTCGCGAATTTGTGGCTCTGGCAGCGGATTGTGGCCGGCATGGTGGGCCGCCAGCAAGGGCGGACGGTTTCGATGGCGGGGGTAGTGACCCAATCCTTCATGAAGGTCGTCGGTCTCCTCGCGGTTTTTCTGCTCGTCTTCCGTTCACCGCTGGATCTTTGGGGCGTCGCGCTCGGATTCGGGGTCACGTTGATCGGGCTGTTGGTTCACGGGCTCAGACAATATTAAGGATAGCGGCATGGTCTTGAGTAGCGGGCACGATTTTGGCTGGATCCCCTGGATCGCGGAGCGGGTGCGTGGTGTCCCCATCACCGACATGACGGCGGCCCTCCTAATGGCTGGGGTAGTCGGCCTGCTGTTGTGCCTGCTCGCATTGCGCATTGGGCGCCGCGTACGGAATCCCGAGACGTATTTAGTTCCCGACCGGCGTGTCACGCTCACCGCGCTATTCGATGCCGGCGTCGATTGGTTGGCGGGCTTGGCTGAAGAAGTCATGGGCGCGCAGGCCAAGCGGCATCTCCCGTTTTTGGGATCGGTTTTTTTCTATATCCTGATCTCCAATCTGTGCGGCTTGATCCCCGGATTCCTCCCGGCCACGAGTAATTTGAACATTAACCTGGCCATCGGGTTTTCGGTCTTCTTTTACTATCATTATATGGGCATCCGGGCGCATGGCGTCGGACCATATTTGAAACACTTTGCCGGGCCGTTGATCTGGATCGCGCCGCTCTTTTTCGTGATCGAATTGGTCAGCCACGTCGTGCGGCCGCTTTCGCTCTCGATCCGGCTCTTTGGCAATATGACCGTCGACCACGCCGTACTCGGTGTGTTTACTGAGCTCACGAAAGTCATCATCCCGGTCGCGTTTTTGGGGTTGGGACTCTTCGTCTGTTTGGTCCAGGCCTTTGTGTTTACACTCTTGAGTATGGTGTATATCGCGCTCGCGGAAGCGCATGCGGAAGAATCTCACCACTAACTACCCAACAGAAAAGGGGGAATCATATGAAGCGGAAACTGACCGCACTCGCAACCTTCATGGCGACCATGTGCATGGCCGTGGTGGCCATGGCCGAAGAGACCGGCGGCGTGGCCGGCGCGACCAGTAAAGGGCGTGGCTTTGCGATCCTGGGCCTGATGATCGGGATGGGACTCGCCACGTTCGGCGGATCGCTCGGCCAAGGCAAGGCCGCCGCATCGGCGTTGGAAGGGATTGCACGCAATCCCGAAGCCGCCGGAAAAGTCCAGACCCCGATGATCATCGGCCTCGCGCTGATCGAATCGTTGGTCCTGTACAGCCTCCTCGTCGCGCTCTTGCTGCTCGGGAAGGTATAAAGGCGAAGCTGTTTTGAAATAGGCAACATCATGGGCACGCACCCCGTGCCCAATCGCGCCCGTAGCTCAATTGGATAGAGCATCAGACTACGGATCTGAGGGTTGGGAGTTCGAATCTCTCCGGGCGCGCAGAAAATTTGGCGCAGACAAATTTTCCCCGAAGAACGAAAAACGTCAACGAACTACGGAAGTTATGTGGTTCTTCGTGAGTTCGAATGCGCCAAATTTCGTTCACGTTTTTCGTAATTCGTTCTTCGGGACAAGAAGTCGCTATGAGTCAATTCGCCTTTGAAAATCTTGATGTTTATAAGCGGGCTTTGGTTTTTTCTAAAAAGGTTCTTACGATCACCAAAGAAATCAAAGGCCAGTACAGTTGGTGCGATCAACTCAACCAAGCCGCTACAAGTATCACTCTCAATCTTGCCGAAGGTTCTGGCCGTTGGCACACCAAAGACAAAGCTAATTTTTATTTCATATCTCGTGGCTCAGCGTTCGAATGTGTACCGCTAATCGAACTTGGTTTTGAATTGGGATTGATTGCTGAGATTCAGAAAACAGAATTACGAGATGACCTTCAGGCTGTTTGCCAAATGCTTACAAAACTTGTTCAGAGCTTGAAGATCTGAAATCATGATTTCTAGAGTGGGAATCTATGCAGTTACTTGACCATGTCTCAATTACTGTACGTCAGTTAAAAGTCGTGAAGCCTTTCTATATGGCAGTAATGTCGGCCCTTGATGCTTGTATAGCATACGATCGTGAGGATGCGTTGGGTTTTGGAGAAAGAAACCGTCCTCATGATGACGTTCATACCTATTTAAGTGTATATGAATCAGCATTGGCGCGATCTGATCCACGGCGTCACTGGTGCATGCGTGCTGCTTCAGAAGCGAAGGTCGATATGTTTCATGCCGCTGGTTTGTCCTCAGGTGGAACAAGTGACGGTGCTCCAGGGATTCGACAATATCATTCTGGATACTATGCTGCATTTTTGCTTGATCCTGAAGGTAATCGTATTGAAGCCGTTTTTCATCATGCCCTATAGCGCTGACAAGGTACACGCCAACTCGGCGCACGCAGTTATAAAAACGTCCAGTTGGGCGCGCAATGATTTTCCGCGAGGAAAATCGCCCTCTATTTTCCATTCTTCTATTTTCTGAAGTCCTGTGCTGTATCGGGGGCGAAAAATCGAGAAAATAGAAAATGGAGCATGGAAAATAGAGGTTTTCAAAATTGAGCAAATTGAAGCTTCAGTAACATTACTCCCCTACTCCCCTAAGAGATAACGGCGGGCAGCGGCTTCCATAATGGCGGGCGTCGTGAGCTCGGTTTTCAGTTCCAATGCGCGACAATCCAGCGGAGCATGGAGGTGCAGCGTCGTTGTGCCGGCGGGCGCTCGCAGCGGTGGTGCCAGGCGCGGATGGGTCAACGGAGCGGCTATCCAATCACGTTGGGGTCGGGCGAGTGGTCCCAAGATGATTGCGGGATCGATCCGTGCCATGCGTCATTATATATATCGGCAGAACGGGGGAAAAAGTTGCTCCATCCGGCGGCATTACTGTCCCTTCGGGGCATCCGTATTCATCGTCAGTCGCTTCGCTGCCGTCACCAGTTGCAGAAACTCTTGGCGATAACCATCCGGATCGTTGCCTTTGGCGCGGGCGGCGAGTTGGGCGACGGCGTCGAACGTGAGTGTCCCGAGATGCGGCGACTCGCGCAGTAGCATCCCGAAACCGGCGACACTGGCGGCGAAGCGGAAATCTTCGGTGGCTTGTTCGAACAGCTGTCCGCCATCGGTAACCGCCACGTCGATCAGTTGACTGCTGCTGCCGGCCGGTTCTTTGTAGCGGAGCTTCACGGTCAGCAGTTCCCCGCTGTTGGTGGTGGCCGCTGTCGGATCGACCGGCGGCGTTTGGTATTTGAGAGGATCGACGCCGGGCAGCGCCAGCGGTACACCGACCGGCACGACATCGTAGAAGGCCGTCACGGTGTGCCCTTCGCCGATTTCACCGGCGTCTTTGGTGTCGTCGTTGAAATCTTCGTTACGCAGCGCGCGGTTTTCGTAGCCGATTAAGCGATACGCCGCGACCTTCGTCGGATTGAACTCGACTTGAATCTTCACGTCTTTCGCAATCGTGTTCAGCGTCGCGTGCATTTCCTTCACTAACACCTTCCGCGCTTCGTTCAGCGAATCGATATATGCGTAATTGCCGTTCCCTTTGTCGGCGAGTTTTTCCATCCCGGCGTCGTTCAGATTCCCTTCGCCGAATCCGAGCACGCTCAAGAACACGCCGCTCTTCGCCTTCGCTTCAATCAGTCGCACCAAATCGCCGTTGTTGGTGACGCCGACGTTGAAGTCGCCGTCAGTGGCGAGGATCACGCGATTATTCCCATCTTGAATGAAGTGGTTGAGCGCAGTCCGGTATGCGAGCTGAATGCCTTCGCCGCCGTTTGTTGAACCGCCCGCCTCGAGGTGATCCAATGCGGCGAGGATCTTTCCCTTTTGATTGCCGGGCGTGGACGGGAGGACGGTCCCGGACGCCCCGGCGTAGACGACCATCGCGACGTGATCATCCGCCGTCAACTGTTGTGTAAGTAGCCGGAGCGACTGTTTCAGCAGCGGGAGTTTATTCGAATCTTCCATCGAGCCGGAGACGTCGATCAGGAAGACGAAGTTGCTGTGAGGACGCGCGCGGCGCGGCAGGACTTTGCCTTTCAGTGCGACGCGCACCAGCCGATGCGACGGTTGCCACGGGGCGCTGGCCACTTCGACATGCGTGGCGAATGGCGCGGCGTCCGTTGGACCGGCGTAGGCATATGGAAAATAGTTCACCAGTTCTTCAATCCGGACGGCATCTTTGGGCGGCAAGGCCCCATCGCGCAGCCAGCGGCGCATATTCGCATAGGCGGCCGTATCGACGTCGATCGAAAATGTGGACAATGGGTTGTTCGCGACACTCATGAATGGGTTGTCGCTGATATGGTCGTACGTTTCCGTGTTGAACGGTGGTCGGGCGCTCTGTACGGGCGACAACATATCGTCCACTTCACCATCCATGCGACCCAAGTCCGCCGCGGCGTTGCCGGCGCCTTTACTCAGCATCATTTGGCGACCGACTGCGCTGGGCATCGGCGGAGGCGCGAGCGGCTCCGTTGGCATTATTTCGGTCTCTGGTTGAGCGGCGGCAGTCCGTTTGTTGTCCACATCGCTGCCAGCCGGCGATTCTTCATGCACGGCATGTTCTTTGCCGGGCGTCGTCGTCACGGGACTGGGAAGTTGCGGTTTCGGTTCGACCAATCCGCGATCCAACAGATCAGGTCGACTCACCAGCACGCCGATGAACAGGCTGGCCGCAAGCGCCAGCCCGCCCACCACGCGACCGGTAGTGGGGTTCAGCGCGCGACGCAGTCGCAAGGCGAGTGGCACGCGCGGACGGAATTGGGCCACCGTGGCGCGTTGCCCCGGTTGGAGTTCCGCTGAAGTCTCTGCCGCAAATTCCGTGCGCAGCGTATTGCCCAGTGCGCGAATCGTTGCGACGGCTTGTTGCGCTTCGGGATCGGTGCGCAACGCCGCTTCGACGGCCTGTTGTTCGGTGGCGTCGAGCTCGCCCAGCGCATACGCGGTCAAACGTGGATCCTGGATATCGAGTTTCATTGGACACCTCCCGGCTCCGTGCATTGGGTGCGTAATGCGGTCACTGCATGGTGCAACACGACGCCGACATGCGAGACGGTCATCCCGGTAATATGCGCGATTTCTTTGTAACTCAGGTCGTGTTGAAATTTGAGCCGCAGCACTTCTTGTTGTTGTTCGGGGAGCGCCGCCACGCATTGCAGCAGCCGACTGACCGCCTGTCGCTGTTCCACGGCCGTCGCCGGCGATGCGTCGGACGCGGGGCCGGTGTCGAGCGATTCGGGAGACATGATACCCATGCGACCTTCCTTTCGTCGTAGGTCGATCGCGAGGTTGCGGCAGACGGTGTAGAGCCACTCGGCCAACCGATCGCGCACCCGCGCTTCCGGCTGCGTCCAAAGGCGGAGGAAAACTTCCTGCACGATCTCGCGCGCCCGCTCCAGGTCCCCGGTCAGCCGCCGCGCATACGCCACGAGCCGTCGCTCATAGCGCGCTAGCGCCGCTGCCACCCAGGTCCCATGTTCCGCGTCCGCCTCGTGCATCGTCCCTTCCCTGCCACAGCCCGTATCGACCTGCTACCGGTATAACGGCCCAGTCGGGCATTTATTACGGAGCGATTTAATCTTCCTAGGTGAAATTCCTCGCGGCTTGCCGCGCTTTTTTTCCCCCTCTCCCTTTGGGGAGAGGGCTAGGGTGAGGGGGAGGATTACAAGATAGTGAGAG
>JACQUX010000042.1 GCA_016210045.1 Deltaproteobacteria bacterium
CCCCACCCCGCCCAACCCGGCCCTGCCGCCAGCATCACCGCCCCAACCAGCATCCAAGTCAGCAGCCTCATCCCCCAAACAGAATGCACCCCCCATGCCACAAAGTGGTGGCATTTGAGGGAACACAAACCCGTTGAGTGGCATGGGCTGCTCGAAGGGCCAGGGCAGTGTCCTGCGGGCGAGTCTGAGCGAGGGAGCGCCATGGTGTTGAAGCTCGACCGAGCGAGGTCTCAGTGAGCCGAGCGCCGTAACGCGAGGCGAACGGCCCGCAGGACACTGCCCTGGCCCTTCGAGCAGCCCCTCGCGCACCATGGAGAATTCACAAACTGCCTCACGGCGTTCGATTTTCGAACACATCCCTATTGACCGTTCAAACAATCCCCGCTAGTCCTGTGGATAAGTATGGCCTATCTAATCCTCTCCCGACGTGGTGAGGTGGTCACGCGGTTCCTCCTCGAACAGGAACGCGTCACTGTGGGCCGTGATCCGGAATGCGACCTCACCATCGACGATCCGGGCATCTCCCGCCAACATTGTGACCTGCAGTGGGACGGCAATCACTTTCTCCTCACCGATCACAGTCGCAACGGCACCTTTCTCGACGGCGAACGGATGCGCGACACCGCCCTGCTGCACGACGATAGCCGCATCGAACTCGGCGCGTTCATGCTCGAATTTCACAGCGGTCCCGCTGAGCCGCTGCAACCCACGGTCGGTCAAGAATATCAACCAACGCTCATCCTGAAATACGAACCGCAGAGCAAGGCGCTCACCATCGAGCGCGTCGAGCTCGCGGTGGAATTGCCGCAAGGGGGCGAAGCGCATCATCTGGTCGAACATCTCCCGATTACGCTCGGCGCTGCTCCGTACAACTCCGTCGCCATTCCGCACGACCCCTACATCTCGCGCCACCATTGCCGTATCGAGGCCTCGGCGGAAGGGTTAGTGCTGCGCGATTGCGGCAGTCGCAACGGCACGTGGTGGAAGGGCCATCAAGTCCAAAGTCAACTGTTGCCCGAACGTGGCGCGTTTCAAATCGGTAAGACGAAACTGACGTATCGCGTCCGGATCGATAAGGAATTGCTCGAACCGGCCGCGCGGCATCGCTGCGGGGAATTGTTCGGCTGTAGCCGCGCGATGCAAGAAGTCTTCGCGTTAGTCGATCGCGTCGCGCCGAGCGATGCGACCATATTGATTGTCGGCGAATCGGGCACGGGCAAGGAACTGCTCGCGCGTGCGCTGCACGCCAGCTCCGGCCGCGCGCCGCGCCCGTTTGTCGCTATTAATTGCGGGGCCATCCCCGCCACGATCATCGAATCGGAATTGTTCGGCCATGAGCGCGGCGCCTTTACTGGCGCCACCACCCAACATCGCGGCGTGTTCGAGCAGGCGCAAGGCGGCACGCTCTTCCTCGACGAGATCGGCGAAATGCCGCTGGAACTGCAAGTCCGTTTGTTGCGGGTCCTGGAAACCCGCACGGTGCGGCGAGTCGGTGGCACCAGCGACTTGGCCGTCGATTTCCGCTTGATCGCCGCGACGCACCGGCGCCTCCCCGACTTGATCGCAGAGGGGGCGTTTCGCGAAGATTTGTATTACCGGCTCTTTGTCGTCCCGATTGAATTGGCGCCGCTGCGACAACGGCCCGAAGACATCACGATGTTGGCGGATCATTTCTCGCAGATCTTGCGCCGTCCCGGCCAGCACGTGGAATTTTCTCCCGAGGCCCGAGCCGCGCTGCTCACCCACAGCTGGCCGGGCAATGTCCGCGAACTGAAAAATACGATCGAACGCGCGTTGATCAGCACGCACGGCGAGACGATTGAACTCGAAGCGCTGCAATTCGCGCCGACATCGTTCGATCAAATCACCGACCCACGGATCGCGGCCGGCAACGCGCAATCCCGTGGCCGCAGCAAACGATTAAAAGAAGCGGAACGCGTTTCGATCGAGGCCGCGATTCGCACCCATAGCGGCAATTTGACCCAAGCCGCGAAATCGCTCGGCATCGCGCGCTCCACGTTGTGGGCCAAGATTAAAGAGTTTGCCGTGGATGTAGACCGCTACCGCCGAGCAATGCCCTAGCCGCCGGGGAATTCGGATCTTTCGCCAACTCCCACGACAGGGTGATTTCAAATCCCTTCACGATCCGCCAGAACCAATCATCGACCGCTATTTCCAATCGCCGCTCGACCAGCGCCCCTTCGCGCCGCAATGCGCTTAACTGAAATCCCATCATCCCATGACGCAGATGCGGCGCGATCATCGCCCAGGCCAGGCGCCGCTGCGCCAAGTAGATTTTCAGCCAAATGGCATCTTTCGTGGCTTGGTCCAATTCCGCGCCGGCCGTCGCAGCCATCGCGCGCTGCCATTCGGACGGATCGGCCCGCGGATCGCGCGGTCGGGAAACGGGGACGGTTGGTGAAAAAGCGGTCGTCATAAAGTTGTGCACATGGGCTGTCTATTCTTTCGGACACTTCCCAACCGGTGGGACATTAATATCCCCCCATTGCCACTCCGCGGGTCCACATCCCTGATTCGACAACGGCCACTCGCCGAGCGCTCCATGCGACTCGTTGTACAGGGTTTGCAACGCACGCTGCAACGGATCCAGCAGCGCCCGAGTTTCGAACGTCATCGTGAGGCTTGGGTCTGCCAGATCGAACGCCACCCGCGCCAGTTCCATCGAATGTGTGCCGACGTCCCATTCCACCAATCCTACTTGGGAGATCCGCCCGCGCGCACCCAATGCGAGTCGCACTTCAAGCTCTTTTCCATCTTGCCCACGAAAAAAGAGCCGGGTCTTTCCCGGACCGCAAAATGCCATTGCATGCACCGGGATGATTTTATTTTCCCGCATGGCTGCGGCGAATTCACCAAAGCGGATCTGCGCGTGCTCGCGACCCCGAACCAACGCGCTTTGCGCGTGATCGACTTCTTCCGGCGTCGCCGTGCGCGCAATGCTCGTCCCATAGTCCCCGGCAATTTTCCGGCGCAGCCCTTCATACGCCACTACCAGCTCTTTGCCGAACGCGATCAGATCGACTTCATCGCTCCCCCGATCGGCATCGATCGCTACGGCATCGGTGCGACAATCCGATGTCGTGCAATACGTCACGCGGTCATCCTGCTGCCCCAATGCCACTTGCTTGATCCCGAGGATCTCGCCCATACGTGCTTCCTTATTAGTGAGCCGTCCACCAACCAAGGCCTGCCCTATTCATATTATCGGACGTATACTTGAAAAGTTGTGCGGAGTGACAATTGCGAAGAAATCGGCCTTTAAAATCATTGGGTTTTTTCTCTTTCCGGCCATACCACACTACTAACACGTTGATTTTTCAATGCTCTATCCCGGCCTATTCCCGTCACACTCCATCCCAGAGGCTGGACACCTAGCCGCCAACGCCGCAGCGTGGCGTTAAACGATGACGTTATGCGAAAATCAGCGGAAAATCCGATTGACGCGACACATTATCCGTCGTAGCGCTCTCCATATGGCGTCCTGGTGCTCGGCGGCACCGCCTGCGGTGCAGCCACTTTGCGAGACGTTGATTGCCGGCTATGGCGTCACTCCCGACGCCCTGGATCAGGGAGCCGCTTATCTGGAATATCGCCGCGACCGTCCCCGACTTACGACGCGCGACAGCGGCGCCCACAACGCGCAACCATCCGCGCCGGAAATCTACCAACCCGCCATCGAACACGCCGAACAGGAGTTCGCAGCGCACGGCACATCCGCACTCGCCATCCTGCTGGGCCAGCATCTGGGCAGCGCGCTCCCGTGGATGCCGGTCGATGACCCGGTCCTGGTCGCACGACTCCAGAAAACTATCGCCACTGTGACAGCGGCGGCGCAAGCCCAGGGAATCCCGATCTCCACGGCGCGCTTTCGCCGGGCCCAGGCGTTGGAATGGTTGCATACATTGCATGCCCCGGAGGGTTGGGCACTCCGCGGCGCACCGGTGTTAAAACAACGTTCCACTCCAGCGGCCGTGCGGGACGGGACTTTGAACTGTCTCGAATTCGCATCGCTCTATATGAGTGGACTCCTGTTGGCCGGCATCCGGGCCGACTTTGTGCTCGAATATGGAAACACGGCCACGTGGCAAACGACCGCGACCGACGGCGCCCGTTACACATACGACCACGTCTCGGTCGTGGTGTATCTCGACAACCGACCGACGGGGAAGCGGTTGTTCGTGGATCCGATGCTCGAATACGCGGGCCCCGACACGGGCGGTACGGCGTGGGTCATCCTGCCGCGGCTGGAGGCGGGGATGAAATATTATTTAAATCTGTATGAACTGGGATTTACCGAGGTGCCGGAAGGTCCCAAACGCGACGCGCACCGCCGCAACGCATTAGTGCAGGCGCGGGCGTTCGCCCCCCATAACCCGGACGTCCGAGACGCCTGGACAGCGGCTTACAACTTGATGCCAAGTCGAGCCAGTTCCGAACGGTGAATAAATAAACTGCCGCCTTTTGGAATCAACTTCCGCATGTTTCCGTCGACGCCCTTCCCGTCAATCTGCACGTAGCCATTCGCCTTCAAATGCGCGGCCTCTTTCATGTTGGCCGCAACGGCGACCGTGGCCGGGGCGCGTTTCCCATTCGCTAACGTCACTTCCCCCCTGACTTCACGCACCGGAATGCCGAGCGTAACTTTCCCCTTCGGCGCCTTGATCACAGCTGCCAGTTTGTCGCGCTTCACGCGTCCCGTGATCTGCTGCGCCGGAAAGTCGTACTTTTGACTCGGCGGCTTCAGCGTCGCTTCTTCCTCGTCAAAGATGATCACTTCGGCGGGAGGGGCCTTCGGTCCACTGATCCTCCCTGGTCCATTACCACCCATAGAAAATCTCCTTTCGTGTTCGTGGGGTTGTGAAGCTTCAGAGAGAGCAACGGATGTGCCAAACGGCGGCGGAGAAAAACTGGTGCGATATCAACCGTGACACACCGCTGATACACGTCGGGCGGCTGTCAGAGTGAGAATCGCGTGCCGCAGCGTCAAGGAATCGACGGTTGACGGCGGAGGTTACTCGGCGTCCGGTTGTCGGTCGGGGTGGGCGGCTTGGAACGCGGGAAGCGGCGCACACGCTGCGTCGATCCGCGCCAATGTGGGATAGGCGGCGAGGTCGAGTTGGAAGCGACGCGCATTGTAGAGTTGTGGCACTAAGCAGCAATCGGCGAGGCTGGGCTGGTCACCAACGCAAAACGTCCCGGCCGTCGCGGCCACCATCGGTTCGAGCGCCGCGAGTCCGCGGGCCGTCCAGTAACGAAACCAGGCCGGCATATCGCCGCCGAGTTGGTCGCGCACATATTGGCCGACAGCGAGGTTTTGGATCGGTTGGATGCCGGCATTGATCGCCTCGGCATATTGGCGCGCCTTCGCGCGCAGCCACGGATCGGCGGGCAACAACGACGGCGTAGGCGCATGCTCTTCCAACCATTCCAGGATCGCCAACGATTGACTCAAGGTCCGCGTGACTCCCGCTGCATTCCACTGCAGTGTCGGCACTTGCGCGGCTGGATTTAGTTGTCGATACGTTGCCACGTGCTGTGCACCACCGTCTTTGATTAAATGGACCGCACGATACGTATACGGAATATTTTTGTACGCCAGTGCAATCCGCACCCGCCAACTACAGGAGCTGCGCCAATAACTATACAAGACCACGTCGTTCATACGGCCACCACACGCTGCGCGATCGTGCCGAAAATATTGGCACCATCCGCTCCGCGCATTTCGATTGCGACGGTGTCGCCCGGCTGCATGTACGGCGTGCGCGGGGCACCATGCTCCAGCGTTTCCAACATGCGCGCCTCGACCAGACACGACGACCCGCGCTGCGTATCCCGATTCGACACGGTCCCGCTGCCGAGAATGGTCCCGGCCGTCAGCGCGCGCGTGCGCGTGACATGCGCGATGAGGTCGTAAAAGGAAAAATGCATCTCTGCCCCCGCCTGCGGTCGCCCGAACAGCGTGCGGTTGTACGTGGTGCGAAGCTCCAAATGCACCCGCCCGTCGTGCCAAGCTGGCCCCAGTTCGTCCGGCGTCACCGCGACTGGGGAAAAGGCGGTGGCAGGTTTGGAACAGAAGAAGCCGAAGCCTTTGGCCAATTCGGAGGGGATCAGATTGCGATAGGTCAGATCGTTCGCCAGCATTAACAGACGGACATACGGCGCGGCCGCAGTCGCCGCCACACTGCACGGCGTGTCGCCCAACACAACGCACACCTCCGATTCGAAATCGAGTCCCCACTCCGCGTTGAGCAGCGGAATCGGATCGCAAGGCCCCAGCAGCACGCCGGAGCCGCCTTGATACACCAGCGGATCGGTCCGTAACGTCGTCGGGACTTCCGCGTTGCGTGCCTTGCGGACCAATTCGATGTGATGAATGTACGCCGAACCGTCGATCCATTCATACGCGCGCGGCAACGGTGCGGCCAGCATCGCGGGATCGAGCGGCGTTCCCTCCACCCAGCCGGCATTCAGCCGTTCCGAAAGTTCCGCCAGCGGCGGCGCCACTACGTCCCATTGATCCAACGCCATTTGCAGCGTGGGTGCAATCGTCGTCGCGGCTGCATACGCGCCAAGATCGCGCCGCACCACGATCAGCTGCCCATCCCGTGTCCCATCCCGCCGTGTTGCGAGTTTCATAATAAAAATCCTCATCACAACTTACGAATTCGATCACGATCGATGGCGGTAGGAGCGAGGTTGGGGGCCCACGCCACAGGGCGCTGGGATAGGGGGGACCCGCTGTTGCGGGGGGGAAGGGTTGACCCTTCCCTCCTGCGCCCTGTGGCGTGGGCCCCCCAACCTCGCGCCCTCACTTACACCCCATCCCCTTCACTTTCCTCTTCCACCGGCTCCATGTGGATCGTTACATCCATCCCGGGGAAGGCGTTCGTCAACTCCTTTTCCAGACGGACGGTGAGCGCGTGAACGGCGGTGAGCGGACGAGCGCCGGGAACGAGCAAATGAAAATCGACGAAGCGGCGCGCGCCGGACTGTCGGGTGCGGAGGGCGTGGAATTCTTCGCCCGGACCCAAGTGCCAGCGAATGCAGTCTCGAATCTGCTCCGTCTCGCCAGGTTCTAACGCGCGATCCATCAGCCCTTGGTACGCACGCTGCACTAAGCGACTACCGGAACGAATCACATGGAGCGCCACCAGCGCCGCCAGCAACGGATCGAGCCACGGACGGTCGGTCCACCGATACAGCAACAGTCCGACGATAATCCCGAGCGTCGTCCAGACATCGGCCGCCAGATGCTGCGCGCTCGCAGACAAAATGATCGAACGCCAGCGACGCCCGGCCCGAGCCGCGCCCCAGGCCACGATCCCGTTCACGCCGGCCGCCACGGCCACAAGCACCAAGCTGGTTGGCAGCGTCGCCAGCGGGCGCGGATGGAGAAAACGCATGACCGCTTCGAAAATAATCCAGCCGGCCGTGACGACAATCAGCGCGCCTTCGATCCCGCTGGCGAAGTATTCGATTTTCTCGTGGCCGTAGGCATGTTCCCGATCCGCCGGCTTCGCGGCATACGCGAGGGCGAACGCGGCAAAACTAGCCGCAGTCAGATTGACGAACGACTCCGCGGCATCGGAAAAAATCCCGATCGAACCACTCAAATAGAAGGCCAAAAATTTGAGTCCCAATGTGGCGACGGCCGCGACCACGAGCAGCAGTGCGTAGCGGGACGGACTGGTAAAACGAGACAGAGGATCCGCAGACGGCATAGGGTGCGCGTGGTAGCCGAAGTTCGCCGGTTGGGCAAATGATGCTGCGCAGCTGCCACGCCCTGAACGTCGGAGAATGCGCTTGTATGTGGCGGGGACACCGTGCTAAGGGCGCGCACGATGCGGCATCGACTCTCTCTCACCCCACTCTGCCTTCTGGCCCTCGTGGCTTGTGGCCGTAACACCGTCGCGACAATCAACGACGAACCGGTCGATCGCGCCGAGGTGTTGCGCACGGTCCAGACGTTGGCCCGGAATGTCGACCCGATCTTGTTGGCGGAAACCACTCGCCAGCGCACGCTGAAGGAAGAGGCCTTGCAACACGTGATCGACGCCCGACTGTTACAGACCGCAATTGCCAAGGCCGGGATTCAGGTCACCGACGAGGCATTGGCGACGTATATGGGCAATCCAACGGAAGGCGATGGCGCCGTGTCGTTCGCGGCCACGTTGCAACAGCAAGGACTCGATCTCGCGGACTGGCAGCAACGACAACGCATGCGGCTGCTCACCGATTACTATATCGAACGCGTGATCGCGCCGACGGTCACGATCGACGACGCGGCGGTCAAGACGTATTATCGGGAACACAGTCGCGACTTTGCGGAAGCGGAAGCGGTGCATGTCCGCCAGATCGTGACCGATCAAGAAGCGGTCGCGAAGCAAGTCTACGCACAGATCCTCAAAGGCGGCAACTTCGCCCAATTGGCGATGGAATATTCGATCAGCCCGGAAGCGGAGGTCGGCGGCGACTTGGGCTGGGTGGAACGCGGACAATTCCCGACGGTGATCGAAGAACAATGCGCCCGTTTGTCGGTCGGCGCGGTGAGCGAGATCGTACAAAGCGAATACGGATTTCATATCTTCAAAGTCTTGGCCCGCCGTCCCGGACGCGCGCGACCGTTCGCCGAAGTGCGCGCCGAGATTGCCGAGCGGCTGCAGCAAGAGGCCGTGGCCGCAGCGTTTGCGGCACATGTGGCGACACTCCGGGCAGAGGCGCGCATTGAAATCCACCCAGAGGCGTTGGCGCGTCTGGCGGTGAAGTAATGCAATGAATGAAGGAGGTTGTATGTTCCAACGTTTCTGTTTCGTGATTGTCGCCTGCGGCCTGGCGCTCCCGGTGTGGAGCGGAGAAGTCGTGAATCGTGTCGTCGCGATCGTCAACGGCGACATCATTACACAAACCGATCTAGATCAAGCCGTCGCGATCCGGCTCCCGCAACTCCCGCCGCAAGGCCTGAGCCGCGAAGCGGCCGTGCAGATGTTGCGGCAACAAGCGTTAGAACATTTGATCGACGAACGCTTGCTGCAACAAGTGATGCAGAAGGCCAACGTCGAGATTGGCGAGACCGAGATCGACGAGGCATTGCAAGCCTTCCTCCGCGAGCGCGGCGCCACGTTGGCACAGCTGGAACAAGCGCTGGCCCAACAACACATTCCGCTGGTCGCATTTCGCGAACGGTTAGCCAATCAGTTACGCCAGATGAAATTCGTCCAGTCGGAGGTCGCCAAAAAAGTGAGCATGAGCGACGAAGAACTGCGCCACTTCTATCGCCGCCACGCGGGTAAAGCAGAATCCGCAGGCAACGTGCGGATCGCGCAAATCCTGTTGCCGGTCACGGACGACGGACGCGGCAGTTCGGAGAAGGCGGTCCTGAGCCGGGCCAACAAACTCGCGGCCCGAGCCCAACGCGGCGAAGACTTTGCAGCTCTCGCCCGCACTCATTCTGCGGGTCCCGAAGCCACGCATGGCGGAGAGTTGGGAAGCGTCGATCCGACGACATTGCACCCGATGGTCGCCGCCGCCGTCACGCAGTTACGGGCCGGGACCGTCAGCGGGCCGATCCGCTCGAAGCAGGGATATCATATTATCAAAGTCTTGGAGCGCGGTACTGGCGGCGCGGACGACTTCACGAAAATAAAGCCGCAACTCCAGCAGGCGCTGTTCCAAGAAAAGGCGCGTGGCGCCTTGGAACAATACGTCGCCGAGATGCGCGCGAAGGCATACATCGAGATCAAGGAAATCGGCGGTTCGGCATCGTCGGTTGCGGAGCGGCAATCGCCGCAGCAAATACGCCCTCCTCCGCCGCCCACCACCGGCCGCGCCGCTCCGGCCCCCAGTCACTAACTATGTACCCGCTACGTATCGGCCTGACCCAAGGCGATCCGAAAGGCGTTGGACCGGAGTTGTGCGCTCGTGCATTGGCGCATTTTGCGAAAACGCCCCACTGCACGCTGCATCTGTACGGCGATCCGCAACGCACCGGACCCGATACGCAGCTGTCGGATGGCGAAGCAGGGCGATTGTCCGCGATGTGGATCGCGCACGCGGTACAGGACTGCCGCGACGGCCGCCTCGATGCGCTGGTCACAGCCCCAATCAATAAGTCACGATGGCACTCCGCCGGGATCCGCGCACCCGGACACACCGAATTCTTGGCCACCCTCGCCGCACCCACCAACCCACCGGATACGCGGATGCTGTTTCTCGCCCCGCGACTGCGCATTGTGCTGCTGACGACGCATGTACCGCTGCAAGCCGTTCCCGCACTGATCACCGCGGAGAATATTCGTCGCACGGTCGAGACCACGCAACAATTTTTCACCAAATATCTCGGCCTCCGCGCGCCGCGCATCGCCTGTCTCGGACTGAATCCGCACGCCGGTGAGGCCGGACTGCTCGGCACGGAGGAGTTGCAAATCATCAGTCCAACATTGGAAACGTTGCGCCGCGACGGCGTAACGATCGACGGCCCGTTCCCCGCCGACACGTATTTTGCGTGGAATCGCCAGGCGAACGCCGCTCCGCCGCACGATATCGTCCTGGCGATGTATCACGACCAAGGTCTCCTCCCGATCAAGACCCTTGATCCGCTCCATGCCGTTAATGTAACCATGGGCCTCCCATTTCTGCGGGTCAGCCCGGGACATGGGACGGCCGAATCAATTGCCGGGACGGGCCGCGTCGATGCGACGAATTTTTTTGCGGCCATTGAAACTGCGCTCACATTAGCGCGCACCGCACAAAGGGAGCACACACTATGACGATCAAATTCGGCACCGACGGATGGCGGGCGATTGTCGGCAAAGACTTCACGCAGCAAAATGTCACGCAGATCATCGAGGCCTTCGCGGCGATCTATCCCACGCTGCCCGAGGCCGGCCGCCCTGTCGTGATCGGCTACGATATGCGCAATCAATCGCCAGAGACGGCCACACTGATCGCCGAGCTGTTGGCGGCGCGCGGGATCACGCCGATTCTGAGCCGCGATTTTTGCCCCACGCCAGCCGTTGCCTGGACCGTTGTACGCCAACACGCGGCCGCCGGGATTATGGTCACGGCCAGCCACAACCCGCCGGAGTGGAACGGCATCAAGTTCAAAGAGAGTTATGGCGGCGCGGCATCGCCGGAGTTCACGAACCCGATCGAACAGCAGATCCAGAAAGGCGCAGCGGCGGCATCAGCGTGCCCAGCCGTCAGTCTACAATCCTTCGATCCGAAACATGAATACCTGAACCACTTACGCAATTTCGTGGACGGCACTGCGATCGCGAAGGCGCGTTTCAAGATCCTCTTCGACCCGCTCTATGGATCTGGCGCGTCGTATCTGGCGCAGATGATCGACGGCGTCACGGAAATCCACGGCCAACGCGATCTCCGCTTCGGCGGCATCCATCCGGAACCGATCGTCCCGTACGTCAACGAGGCGATCCAAACCATGCGCGGCGGCCAATACGACGTCTGCATCATCACCGACGGCGACGCCGATCGGATCGGCGCCATCGACGAACGCGGCACGTACCTGACCTCGCACGAAATTTACGGCCTGCTGCTGCAGCACGTCCTCACCCATCGCGGTTGGCGCGGCAACGTCGTCAAATCGATCACGACGACGCGAATGATCAACGGACTATGCCGCCAGTTCGGCCTGCAACTGACGACCACACCGGTCGGATTCAAATATATCAGTCCCGCGCTGAAGGGCCCGAATATGCTCGTCGGCGGCGAAGAGAGCGGCGGCATCGGCTTCCCGCGTCACGTCTGCGAACGCGACGGCCTGCTGTGCGGACTGCTGATCCTCGAAATGATGGCAGTGCGTGGCAAGCCGCTCAGCGCACTCGTCGCGGAACTGCAAACCACGTATGGCCCCTGTCGCTATCGCCGCGTGGATTTAAAACTCACGCCGGAGCAGATGCAACTGGCCAAGGCCCGGCTCGCCAATCTGGCCGTCACGTCGCTGTGCGGCCGTCCCATCGAGAAGATCGAGCGCATCGACGGTTATCACTTGCTGCGCGACGACGAGAGCTGGCTGCTGATCCGCCCCTCCGGCACCGAACCGCTGCTCCGCACCTACGCCGAAGCCCGCACCGACGCAGACGTCGCCGCATTACTCCAAGAGGCCCAACGGATGATCGGGCTGGCGGAGTAGTCTGCAGCGAAACAAACGCTCGCTCGGATGTGTTGCCTCTTTGTCCCCTCTCCCTTTTGGGGAGAGGGCCAGGGTGAGGGGGAGGTGAAGAGCGGAAGGTGGAGAATATACGAGAATGCCTCGCACTGGTGGTCTCCCCCTCACCCAACCCTCTCCCCAAAGGGAGAGGGAGGTGGATGCCCCG